>VBPR01000014.1 GCA_005877345.1 Nitrososphaerota archaeon | reverse complement strand
AAATTGTGGTTATTCAGATAACTATGAAAACTATATCAATATAATGAAATCTAAGGCCGAGAATATGGCAGATAATTTTCAGTTTAAGGAAAATGGATGATGTTAAGTTAAATTAGAATTAACTACATTATATCTACCTCATTCAATTTCGAATTCCAGTTATTTAACTTGATTTTACCAAAAAGAACCTTTATCAGAACAGGTCAATTCTGATCCGCAATTTTCACACCTAAGATGACAGCTCTGGATACTAAACATTTTGAATCCGCATCGAAGACACTTTCTTACATTTTCCTTATTCTCTTTTTTCCCGCTTTCCACTTGACATATTTTTCATATCAACATTTATTAAAATATTTAAGACAATTGAGGTCGAAAAGATTAATTAATCCTATAATATTGGTTGATTTCATATTGACACACTTTAAAATAATAGTTTCTGATAAAAACGGTAAAAGTATTAGCAAGGAACTAAAAGACAAAGAGGCTCAACCCCTAGTTGGTCTAAGAGTGGGAGAAATTGTCGATGCTTCGGTCATTGGTATTGCTTCTGGTAAGATCCAATTAAGAGGTGGAAGTGATAAATCTGGAACACCTATTCGAAAGGATGTTCATGGTGGGGTAAAAAAATATGTGCTTCTATCGGAAGGAGTAGGGATGAAAGATGATCGTAAGGGGATTAGAAAGAGAAAACTCGTTAGAGGGAATATGATTACCGAAGAGATATATCAGATAAATTGTTTACTCTTGGAAGGAAACCTATCTCTTACTGGTGAGACGATGGAATCCAAAAAGGCTGAGACGATGGAATCCAAAAAGGCTGAGACGATGGAATCCAAAAAGGCTGAGACGATGGAATCCAAAAAGGCTGAGACGATGGAATCCTAAAAAGCTCAAGAATAGCATGTCTTCTAATCCTTTGTTATTATTATTATTTTTTGATTAATGCCACTTTAATTAAATTAATATCTCTGTCGATTTTCAATACTCCTATTGCATTGGAAGGAAACTCTACCTGACTGGTACGTTAAACGCTATGGTTATCAACCTTGTGTTAATATAGGAACATCTGGTCATGTTGACCATGGAAAAACTACACTAGTAGAAGCCATAACTGGAGTTTGGACAAGCGGTCATAGTGAGGAATTAAGAAGGGGAATTACCATAAAGGTTGGGTACGCTGATGCGGCTTTTTACAAGTGTAAGAATTGTCCTCCACCAACATGCTATTCTACTCAGCCGGACTGCAAGAACTGTGGGCAAGAATCTGAATTCGAACGAGTAGTTAGCTTTGTAGACTCTCCAGGTCATGAAAGTTTAATGGCAAATATGCTCTCAGGAGCTGCTTTAATGGATGGAGCAATATTAGTGACAGCAGCAAACGAAAAAGTACCCCAGCCGCAAACTAGAGAGCATTTACTCGCTTTACAAACACTTGGAATAAAGCAAATTGTATTAGTACAGAATAAAGTTGATTTGGTATCATATGAAGAAACAATAGAAAATTATAAACAAATAAAGAATTTTATTAAAGGAAGCATAGCTGACACTGCACCAATTATTCCAGTTTCTGCGCAACACAAGCTAAATATTGATGCACTAATAGAAGCGATCGAGTCCAATATCAAAACACCTGAAAGATCTAAAAATTCTGAACCTTTAATGCATGTGCTCAGATCATTTGATATTAACAAGCCAGGTCTACCCATAAGTGAAGTAAAAGGTGGAGTAATCGGAGGTTCATTAATCCAAGGGGATTTTAAGACTGGTGATGAAATTGAAATACGTCCAGGGCTCTATGATGACAAGAAGGGTAAATTCGAACCTATAATATCAAAGATTTCATCATTAGGAACTGGTGCAGGAATTGTAGAAGTTGTAAAACCTGGTGGCTTGGTTGCACTTGGAACAACCTTAGATCCTTACTTAGTAAAGAGTGATTCGTTAATAGGCTCACTAGTAGGACTACCGAGCTCACTTCCTCCAGACATTTATGACATAGCAATAGAGCTCAATTTATTTGAAACTGCTGTCGGAACACAAGAAATGGTAAAGGTTGAACCAATTAAAATAAAAGAGTCATTGCGATTGAATATTGGAACTGCCGCGACGCTTGGCACCGTTACTCATGTAAAGGATCACCGGGTAGAAATTAAGTTGAAGAAACCAGTTTGTATGATTAGTCAGAATAGGGTTGCAATAAGTAGAAGAATTGCTGACAGATGGCGACTGATTGGTTCAGGAGTTGCATCATAGGAAAATATGAAAATAGTCAAAATAAAATTAAGTCATGAATTTTTGTATTAGCTCAATCGGTGAGCATATTTTTTCTTCCCATAATTGTTATGGATACAATACCTGTTCCTTTAGTGATATACCCTATTTCATGACACTTTAGATTGTGTTTATCGAATATTTGCATTAGTTTATCCACCTTTGACTTTGGAACAACAATACAAAATCCAATACCCATGTTAAATGTTGAATACATTTCTTTAAGTGATATTTTACCCGCTTGCTGAATGAGTTTAAAAATACCGCCTTGTTGTGGCAGATTATGCAGATTAAAATTGACATTATTATTCAGTCTTGATAGTTTCTTGAATGAACCTCCTGTTATATGGGCTAGTCCATGAATCCCGCCTCGTTCTGCTTTAATTATATCGAGTACTGGCTTTACATATATCCTTGTGGGCTTCAATAGTTCTTCTCCTATTGAACATTCAAGGAATGAATGACAATTTTCTAATTTGTATTTTGGAAATAAGACCTTGCGTGCAAGTGAATAGCCATTGGAATGCAATCCATTACTTTCCAATCCTATTATGATGTCACCTCGTGTTATTTTATCCCCCATGACTAATGTCTTTTTATTAGTTACTCCAAAAACAGTTCCAACCAAATCAAAAGGATTTTCTTCTGTTTGATTAAGTAGATCTGAAAGTATTGCGGTTTCTCCTCCAACTATTGCCATATTGGATTCCTTCGCTCCTTTTGATAATCCTTTCAATAGTTCTCTTACAAGGTAATGGTCTGGTTTTTTCAATGCAATATAATCCAAGAATCCAACTGGCACAGCTCCAATGCATATAATATCGTTAACATTCATGGCAACGCAATCTATACCCAACGTATCAAATTTATTCATCAATTGTGCAACAATTATTTTGGTCCCAATTCCGTCAGTATGCAAAGCAATAACTTTGGATCCAATTTCAATCAATCCTGCATAATGCCCAAATCCGGACAAAACCTTCCAATTCTTATTTTCAAAACCAAAATGAGTTTTTGATACAAGCTTACCAATGTCACTTTGTATTTTACGTATTTTCTTTATGTCGACACCAGCTTTAGCATAACTCCACATACAGATATTCTAACTCATACAGTGTGTATTATAAATAAAGGTATGATTGTCTATTTCAAACGAAAGGCTATTTGAAAATTAATTTATAAACATGATTACAATTGTAATACGTATGGAAAATACCGGCTCTATTTTTGAAGAATCTGAAAAGACATTCATAGAATTATCTAACTCCCAAAGGCTTCAGATAATTAATGCGTTAGAAAATACTAGCATGAATTTGACGTTATTAGCAAAACACCTTGGGATAACTATGCAAGAAGCTCACAGAAATTTTAATAGACTTATGGATGCAGGAATAGTAAGTAGAGATTCGAATGGGTCCTACTCATTAACAACCTTTGGAAATACTATAATGACCCAAATTCCTTCTATTAATTTTCTATCAAAAAATAGAAATTATTTCTCGGATCATTATTTTGCGAATCTTCCGATGAAGTTTGTTCAAAGAATTGGTTCACTGGACAATAGTAACTTTATCCGGGGCTTGGTCGCAGTAATTGAGGAAATCAAGGAATTGTACAGGCATTCCCAGGAGTACATTTATGGCATGATCCCACAAGTGCCTTTGGATCTAATGGAAGTAGCTGCGAAGACGGTAATGGAACGCAAAATCAAGTTTAATTATATTTTACCAAAAAATGCGGCAATACCAAAAAAAGGTAAAGATTTTCTAAATGAAATTAATTACCAAGAACTGTTAAAAAAAGGATTAGTTGAGAGAAAGATGAGAGACGAGGTAAAAGTTTCAATAGTTTTGAATGAAAAAAAAGCATTAGTTATGTTTCCATCAGTTAAGGGAGAAACTGACATGAATGGAGCATTTTCTAATAGCCTTGAAAGAGATAACAATAAACTATTTCATGAGTGGTGTTTAGATTACTTCCGATATAGCTGGTTAGATTCAAAACCGTTCGATAATAGTAAACTTAGAGAAGTATGACCGGAGGAAATCTAAGTGGTAACCGTATTCAGAAGATAATTAGATATGATTTGTACGATATTAATTATGTTCAGTGATTTTTTGCTGCTTGCAATGCAGAAAATAGTGCTCCAGCCTTATGCTCTGTTTCTAAGTATTCATTTGTAGGAATCGAATCCGTTACTATACCTGCGCCCGATTGAATATAGGCGTTGTTTCCATTTTTGAATAAGGATCTTATTATTATTGCAAAGTCGCAACATCTATTGAAAGAGAAGTAACCCAGCGCCCCTGCATACGGACCCCTAGAAGATTTTTCAAGCTCTGATATAACTTCCATAGCTCTCAATTTGGGTGCACCAGAAACCGTACCTGCTGGAAATAAAGATCTAAAAGCATCAAAACTGTCGTATTTATCGTCTAAAGTGCCAGTTATATGTGAAACCAAATGCTGAACATGACTGAATCTCTTTACTATCATCAATTCTTTTGGTTGTACGGACCCAAATTTGCATACTCTGCCCAAGTCGTTTCTTGCCAAATCTACAAGCATAGTAT
>VBPR01000013.1 GCA_005877345.1 Nitrososphaerota archaeon | reverse complement strand
ATTAAGTATCTTAATCGATTCCATTGGCGTTTGCAGTGGTACTACTCCTTCTGAACTCTGGTTAATCGATTCCATTGGCGTTTGCAGTGGTACTACTCCTTCTGAACTCTGGCTAGAAACCTGTTGATTTGATGGACATATCAAAACAATAAGCAAGACAGTAATAAAGCTTATAATCAGTAGAAATGGAGTTTTCGACTTACCTAACATCACTAAGTATTCATTTTGCAGTTATATATTCCAAAGACAAATTCGAGCGGCACTCCCTCATAATATTTAAATGCTCTGTTACTGTGGCCACGTTAACATATTCTTAAACTTTGTTTACAATATCGTTATTGACTATCTAAGTGGTAATTTTATCTAATTGATTTTCAAGACAGGCATCAGGATTTTGCATATAGCCATTTTGATTTTTTCTGTTTATTCGATTAGTCATTTACAATTAGGCAATGCACAGATTGAAAATTGGAAAAGGTATTACGATCCAGGCAAAAAATTTACTTTTTTATATCCTCCTTATTGGGTCGTTAATAGTACTACGCATAACGATATTAATGGTTTTACGGAAGTGATTCTTGTGAATCCAAATTCAACCAGAATGAAAGTTTCTGTAATTTATACTCCAAAAGATTCGTTACTGGATTCTAACACAGGTAAGCCAGTGGTCCCGTCAAGGGCATTAGCAACCCTCGAGGATCAGATTAGCGCCGACTACTTTTTCTTCAACAGTACCGGTAAATTTCAACACAAATACGTAATCCAAGGCTATGAATCGGCAAGCGATATGATTGATTACGAAAAGATCAAAGGAAAGCCAGGCAAGATGTTAATTGTTCTTGCAAAAATAAGTGACAAAGATACTTTAGTGTTTTCGTACTTAGAAAGCAAGAGGATATTTTACAAATCCCTTTCGAATGTATCGCAGATTATTAAGTCTATTTCTATTTTGAACCAATGAGATCTTTACGCTATTTTATGTTATACCTTTTAGATTCGTTACCATAAACTTGATAAAATATCCAGCCCAAAGTTCTTAAATCACTATGACACTTGTCGGCTTCATCTGCAATTCGATACCTCCCGACAGTTACTTATGTGAACCTTTTAATCTTAGAATAGTCGAATGATGTTGATTTGCTACTTTGCTAATTTATCATTGAATAAACTTGTTCCAAAAGTTCCCTTCTGCTTACCGGTTTCGCCATGAATGTCTTTATGTCTTTGTCCCTTTGTCCCTTTAAGGGGTACACTTTACTGTTCTGAGTATTGTAAGACTCCACACTACTCAGTGCAGTGATAAATAGTGTCTTGATGTTCGAGTCCCGTGATTTAAGCTCGTCGTATAATTCAAAACCATTAATTTTAGGCATCTTAATATCCAAATATCGTCAAGTCATATAGATTTGGTTTGAATTTTTACAAAGCCATATCCGGATCTGTAAAGTAATCTATATCAAATCCATAATTTTCGAGTATCGTTTCAAAAGTTCCACCTATGTCTTTTTCCTCATCGACCATTAAAATTCGCTTATTTACTTGAGCCATTTACTCGAACCCTCGAACCGATAGCCTTAGATCTAAGGAGCACCCTTATTTTTACACTTCGATAAATAAATAATGTCGTCTTACTTATAGGTGGCCTTTTTAATTGAAACCATGACATCTACTTCCTTGGCTACTTCAAGCCATCTTTTAGATCCTTCAATTTCTTTTTGTAGTGTTTGTTCTAATATCATAATAGGAATTAGTATTGTGAGGATTTAATCTGTCAAGTCTCTTTATGGGAGGGAGCAATTATTATTCTCGAAATTGTTTGCAATCACAAACCTTACAATAATTAGTACTAGTGTCCCCAGGTAATTCGTGCTGCCATATCATAAAAAAATGCTGACTTCTACTATGACCACAGTTTGAACAGGTTATTCCAGCCGCCATAATTTATCTTGTTTATCCTAGACTATAACCTTTCAAACCTGAATACGAGGCGTGAATTTATTTTTTAAAGTCTTATCAGTCCTTCTTTAGGCTAACTCGTCTGCATTAGTATTGATTTTGATACCTTTCTGAGGAGTACAGATACAAAGAAATGATCCTGGTAAATAAGATCCTGGTAAATGAGATCTTTATTTCTGCGATTTATGAGGATTGGAAGAGAAAGAAATGAGAGCAGATAAATATAAAAGATTGTCAAAAGTGCGGTGAGGGGTTGGAAGGACTTGAGGTATGTGGGCAATGTGGAGAGATAAAAAATGATGCCAACTTTTTTAGTTAAGAATTCCAAACGTTTATGTCCTTATCATTTTACCATTCCTTTAATGATTCAACATATCGTTTGCACCTATTGCTTGCATCCTAAAACGCAGCACGTATATTATCTTGGTCAAATGGACAACAAACATCCTTGTAGGGGATGCGATTGTGTTTGCTTCAAATCAATGTAATTACAAGCAAGGGTAGTTATATCTGATGTGTTATAATTATAACATGCGGAGAATAGTAAAACCAGCAAGCCCACCAGGCGAATTCAAATGTAGGACGTGTGAGGTTATGTGGTCAAGTTATATGCAGAATAACATTCCATGTACAGACACAACAATAAGGGCCGGACTACACAACTTTGATTTTGCTAACCCTATTAATATACAACAAATAGGGAGTTAATTTTTTATTTTTTCGTAGGTACAAACTTGATAAAAAATCCAATCTAAAATCCTCAACTCGCTATGCAATGGACCGGCTTCTAATATTGAATGAGTCAGATTTATGGTATCAAAGGTAATTTGGTCTACAATAATTTATGGAATGAATAACATACTCGACGGAATCGCATTTATCACAGTTCCACAAAGTGTTTTCCCTGCAGATATTATCCAAGAGAAGAAGAATTTTAAAATTAATCAATCAAAATATCTTTTGATTCTAGATTCTTCAATTTCTTTTTGTAAGAGTCGTTCTATGTTCATACACTAAACTAGTCGTTATTGAGAATTTAATATATCAAGTGCTTTGCAGAGAGGGAGACGAGTCAAATTAAAACTAAGGATTTTTCGTTACCGAAAGAAATATCTAGAATATAATCAGTCAGAATATATTTAAAAATATATTTAGAATTTAGTTCAGAATATTTATTAGCAAATATTATGATTGTAGCAACTGATGGGTTTTGTAGACAAGCCCGTCGGTAATGACAAGAAACAACCGAGCCCCCACCAGTTGCTGTGTTTAGACGTCGTGTCTCAAGCGTTGGCGAAACTATATAATGTCTTTGGTATCAAGTCATATGAATTTCGAATAGAAGAATGTGATAAGAATTATGGATAACTAAATTTGCATTTCTGTGTTAAATCTATTTGATTTTAATTATTCGTATGCTTTCTCTTAGACTGGATAATATTTTCAAAAAGTCTAATTAACGATTAATTTGTCTAGAGATTTAGAACTATGGAAATAGAAAGATATAAAGAAATTTCGAAATGGTTTAATGAAACCTTTCCGGACGAACCGCTTTTAAAAGAAAAAATCCTAGACAAAATCACTGAAATTTTTCAGAAATTGCCAAAGGATTATTATCTTGACTATAAAGACAATCCAAATTTTGTTCTAATTAATGAAATTATGGATGAATCAACTGGAGAAACAAAAATTGAAACAATGGTTAATCCTTTCTTCTTAATGTTCGTTACACTCTCGTGTAAAGCCACATATGATGCAGTTAATTAAGCACTTCAATAAGGATAATAAGATATGTTCAAAGTGTAAAAAAGAAAAACCAAAAGAAGCAAAGCGTTGCATGGAGTGTGGTAAATTATTTTAATATTACTTTATATTATAACCTTTTAGACTCAGTCTTAATGCATCTAGTAAATCGTCATATGAAGTTTAGATATAGTGTCAGTTCATTCTGAATGTCCACACACGTTTTATTATTAAATAAGATGATAAATCTGCTCGAATCTGCTTTAATGATCCATTACGATCCGCAGAATCAAGTAGGCGACCGTTACTAGAGAGAGAATCAGAATTAAATCTAGAACCCTTTTCAAGTTTAAGGGAAGAATGTGAAACATAGATAGAAATTATATGATAGAATGGATACTTATAATTTTGCTTTATGCGATAGGAGTACCAATTGAAATTAAAGAGATGAAAAATGACTTCTCTTTTTTTTATTCTCCGAATAGTTTCGATACTTCTAACCTCGAGTAATGTTACAACCATTCAAACTTTTTTATTTCATTACTACAAACATGATAAAATATCCAATCCAAAATTCTTAGTTCTCTATGCAATTTGTCTGCTTCAATAATTGAATAAGCCCGGTTTATTGAAAGTATAAATTCATTCATTCTAGATTCAATACGATAGCATATCTGAATATCGGAATTGTTCATATTTTCTAGAACCCATTTTATTAATTCAATTCTTTTAGCAAGATCTCTTTTCTAAGTAGTATCTCTTTCTCTACATTGAGGCACTTTTCTGATTCCTCGATTTCTTTCTGTAATGTTAGTTCTATGCTCATAGATTGAATTAGTAATATGTGGATTTAAAATACCAAGTGCTATGCAGAGACGGAGACATATGACAATGGTTGGAAGGCAACTTTGGCTGTTCGGAATGTGGTGACATAAGTAAATGATGCAAGGATAATAGGCAATTATTACGGTTAAACCATCCAAAGGCCAAAGGCTAATTGTTGTGTAGACATAAATTTCCAATTAATAATAAGAATTAAACAAATACCAAGTTACTTATATGCTTCAAGTCCTTACAATTACTTGATCGTAAATCATGGCAGTGGTAGAAGGTCGTTAACCTTTGTCAAATCATAGGGACAGATTAGTCGCCATTGTAGATGATGATCATGATATAACTGAGTTGTTTCACGATGCCTTAAAACCAATCAGTGGTATCGTTGTATTTAAATTTACAGATCCAGTGATAGCCCTTGAACATATTACCCTTAATATTGACAAATATGTGCTCATAATTTCCGATTTAAGGATGTCTAATGTAAACGGATTGGAATTATTAAATAAAGTAAAAAAAATCAATCCTAATATAAGAACTGTATTAATGACTGCATTTGAGATTACCGATAAATTATTTATGCAATACGCTAGAGAACAAATAATAAACAGTTTTCTCCAAAAACCAATTCTAATAAAAGATTTAGTCGAAGAAGCTGATAAACAATTACATATTCACGAAGTGCAACTCATATAGATTAGTACATATAGATTAGTAAGAATTTATTCAGTTTTTTACTTCATTAATGCAAACTTGATAAAAATCCAATCCATGATCCTTAGTTCACAGTGCAATTTATCGGCTTCAATTATTGAATGAGATTGAATTATTGTTAGTATAATTTCATTCATTTTAGATTCAATAAGTGGTATCAGGATTCTTCAAATTTTCCACAAGTGCAATGAGTCCAACTGCATTTAGTATCATCGGAACCCAGTATGAACGCATGAGCTCCTCTTGTATGATGACATCTATTACAAAGGTCTTCCTTGGGCACATTTCATCGTAGATTATTCTATGTTATAACCTTTTAATGACAATCTTAATGCATCTAACAAATCATCGTATGAAGTATGTCTCTTATCTCTACACACGTACATTTTGTTTTCCTAAAGGAATATTATTAGGAGACTTTTACGTCCACAAATTCAGGTCTGTTCAAGGGAGAGTTTTTACCCTCTTGGCACTTCATCTTTAAATTTTCAGCACTCACAGTACAGACCTTATATGCCTGTCCATCTTCTACTGCTAAATTGGGAAACGTTATAGTATAACTGACCTTATCCATTCCTTCATTTTTTGGATCTTGTGGGTTGAATTCCTTTGTCTTAATCTGATCACCAACGTTCACTAATGTGACTATATCTTTCGTTGAATTTGTTATATCATATAGAGTTACAACTACTTTAAACACATCCTTTCCAATACCTGTCTCTGCTGCTGCTTTAGGTGTAGTACTTGCCAGTACAGAACAAAAGATAAGTCCTGACAGAATTATTGAACCTAAAGCGTATTTTTTCTTCATAATAATAACGACATCCCTAACCATTTAAAAGTCTTAATTCACAAATGCATATAATAAATAAAATAGAAACATCCTATTCGTGAGAAGTGAAAGAGGAGTATAATAAAATAGCACAGTTTTTCTTCTTTTAAAATATTAATATTTTAAAAGAAGATGGGTATTATCTCTTGGAGCAACCGCTCGTTCCAGAGATGTCAGACATTTGTCGTTTATTACAATCACCTTTGTCACTGAAACAAAATAGATCAGATTCTGTTTCATAACACCAGCAGTTATCATTGTTTTCACAATTTTTTGAATCTGCAAAGGTCTTTTGTGCAAGATTCAAAGTTATAGATGCAGCCGCCAGGATAGCAACTAATAAGCCAGTTATTGTAAAGAATATGATTTTCTCTTTCATTATCATTTTTGAGAGTACTAAATATAAAAGGATTCTAAAGACCCCTTATAATTGAAAATTAGAAAATATTTTGGGGATTGGATAAGGTGATAAAAAAGAGAAAACCAGTCGTCCCACTATCCAATGTCTCGGAAATGCTAACAATGTTTATGTCAGTGTTTATAATTTTCATATTTTTTAGCGTTTCAATCCAGATAACCTAAGGAAATAATTTCAATAACCGAACACCACTACTGCAAGGTAACGATGTAGTAAATACAGTTCCTAAAAATGGCTTTGGAGATTCAGTTTCACAGATAATTAATCAAACCGAAACGAGCGTAAAATTGTACGTTCCTATGTCTATTTCTATTGTTTGGCAATAATTTTCCTTAATTAATAGTCTAATTATAAATTGATATTGATAACCGATTTACACAGAAATAAACTTGATTGGTCTTAATTATGTGCAATTAAAGCAAGTTTTAGACAACCTGATAGTATTAAGTTTAGTTTGGATCATCGGGAAACTTAATCTTGTATTAACTATATACATTACTAGATCAATATGTATATGAATGGATGTATTTCCACCTCCAGACAAATTACTAAACCCTTTTTCATTCTATGCTCAAATGAGAAAAGTTCATCCGGTTGTATATGACGATAAAAATAAAGTATGGGGAATTTTTCGTTATGAGGATATTCAAGGCGTCTTAACAAATTATAGACATTTTTCTTCAGATGTTCAGAAATTAATGAAAATGCAACAGGCGGAAATGAAACAACAAGAGCAAAATAATAAGCGAGAGAGAGATGAATCTGTAAGACGTAGTATTCTCACTTCTGATCCACCATACCACAATAAACTAAGGAGTGTAATATCTTCTGCTTTTACCTTGAAGACTATAGGAAGATTAAGACCACGTATTGAAGAGATATGTCATGATATGGTAGACAAGGTTATTGAGAAAGGTCATATGGACCTCATAAATGATTTGGCCTATCCCTTACCTGTCACTGTAATCGCAGAGTTGCTAGGTATCCCATCTGACGACCTAGATACTTTTAAGAGATGGGCGGACGAACT
>VBPR01000012.1 GCA_005877345.1 Nitrososphaerota archaeon | reverse complement strand
TGTGACTCTATAGACATCAAATTTAGCATGGGTCAACAAGCCTCAATCATAGTAAAAATGTCAGGTTACGATGTATGTCTGATGGGTATTGGCTCGCCGCATCTTAGTATATAATGCACAAATTGAAAAATAGCACCGGTAGTAGGCTGAAGGTATCTTGCATGAACAAGAACCCCCTCCTGCCAGAGGAATGAAATTTGTCTACAGATCTCATGCCTAGCATAGATTAATACATATGCTACAACGATCGTACCTTTAGGAATAGGAATGAATCGATTGGTCTTAGTTGGAAACATTAGTTCTAAACTTAGCTTCGATATTGTTTATTGACTTTCAATTCTTCCAAAATTATCGTTACAACGAACACAAATTATTCTATTTAAATTAAGTTTCGACAGCCTAAAGCCATTTACTTGCGCCATGGTAGGACGTAACATCAGTACGGAATAGACTAATTTTTATGACTTGCACAATCTCGGCTATATCAAATTGGTTTACCTACGAATTGAAAATTCAAATTTATTGTACTGCTTCGACAGACCCGAGTTCATATATCCTATGTCCACTATACCCGCCTATTGTTCTTACAATTCCTTTAGATTCAAGAGACCGCAAAAATGAATTTGCAACAGAAATCTTTACGCCCATTAATTTAGCTAGTGCTTGACACGTAATTGGTTTCATATTTTTTATAGTTTTTAATCCTTGAGGTTCTTCGATGACTATTAATGATCTTTGTTTTTGTTTAAATGGGCCCTTTTTTTCTCCTTTCTTTGTCTTGTCGTCGGCAGCTGGAGTCTCCGTTGAGGTCTTTTCTTGACTCCCTATTGATTTTTTCTTAGCTCCTCCCATAGTAACACCACTGTTAATCCATTTTATAATTCTATGGAATAGGTGTAATCGATTTTGATTAAGTCAATCAAATTATTTCGAAATTTAGTTTGAAATATTTTAAAATATGCTCCTATAACAAATAATGTTGGATCTTTCGATTATAGTTAAAATTTTGGATGAGATGGAACAAACAACAAGTAGACTTGAACTTACAAATTATTTGGTTACCCTTTTCAAAAATACTCCCTCAGAACTCATTGATAAAGTAATCTATCTTATTCAGGGAAAAATTAGACCGGATTACGAAGGAATCGAATTGGGAATAGCTGAAAAAATGATTATTCGTATAATTTCACAAATATCAAATATTTCAAACGTTGAAGTTTATCACAAATATCGGGAATTAGGAGATCTGGGAAGTGTTGCTGAAACAATTTTGAAATACAAGGTTCAGAAGACACTATTTAATGAAAAAGTTACTATTGAAAGGATTTATTTAATTTTCGACAAGATATCTAAAACTACTGGTAAGGGATCTCAGGATATAAAATTGAGATTGCTTGCAAGTCTTTTTAATGATTCATCACCTGAAGAATGCAAATATATTATCAGATTTGCCCTAGGAACATTGCGTCTTGGAATAGCCGATATCACGATAATGGATGCATTAGCTTTAGCATACACACATGATAAAAAAAATAGAAAAATTTTAGAAAGCGCTTATAATGTCTCAAGTGATTTGGGAAGGGTTTCCAAGATTTTGGCAGGAAATGGCATTGAAGCAGTTTCTGCAATTAAGATTGAATTATTTATACCGATTCGACCAATGCTTGCAGAAAGAGTTCAAACAAGTAAAGATGCTCTCGATAAGGTTTCTGGTAAAGGTGCAGTAGAATTTAAGCTCGACGGTGAAAGAGTACAAATTCATAGGAGAGAGAAGAAGGTTCAGATTTTTTCAAGGAGCCTAGAAAACATAACCCACTATTATCCCGATGTCGCTGAAGTCTCTATGACGATTCCTTTAAGTAACTTTATCATTGAGGCTGAAGTGGTTGCAGTCAATAAGCATACAGAAGATTTTCTTCCTTTTCAGGAGCTTATGCATAGACGTCGGAAATATGATATAGCCAAGAATGTAGAAAATTATCCTGTTTCTGTAAACGTGTTTGATATTCTTTGGGCGTCAGGCGGAGATAAAACAATTCTTCCCTATTTAGAACGAAGAGCATTGTTGAAGGATGTTATTACTAATTCAGTGGATGCAAGACTAACGCTCATACAGCAGAAGGTTGTAACTAGTGTAGAACAACTTGAAAGATTCATGGCTAAATCAATAGGACATGGTTGCGAAGGCCTAGTGGTAAAGCAGACTGATAGTCCTTATAGAGCCGGGGCAAGAGGATTCGCATGGATAAAAATCAAAAGAGAATATAGAAGTGAATTAGTCGATAGCTTGGATCTGGTCATCATTGGCGGGTCTTATGGAAGAGGGAGAAGGGTAGGGAGATATGGTGCGTTGCTACTTGCAATCTACGATAAGAATGAAAATGTTTTCAAAAGTGTAGGTAAAGTGGGAAGTGGGTTTACAGATCAAGTCCTCGCAGAGCTGTTTAAAGAGTTAGGAAAATACAAGATACCAAAGAGGCATGCACGAGTTTATTCAAAGCTTGAAATGGATACTTGGTTTATACCTTCAATAGTAATCGAGATAATAGCGTCAGAGATAACGTTAAGTCCTGAATATGACGCTGGCATGGATTCAATCAGAAAGGGCTTTGGATTGTCATTAAGATTTCCAAAATTTACCAATAAAATACGAATTGATAAAAATCCGCAAGACATAACAGATGAATCTGAACTAATTGAAATGTACAGAAAACAGAGAAACATAAAGTTGTAATTGAGGAATAATCTTTTACTGTAGAATTCTCATCATTTACTAATTAGCTGGTTTTGCATTAACAACTAATTTAAAATTATTCAAAATATCTTTACACCTATTTCTGATAGTCACTTCAGTAACACCTGAAAAATTGGAAACGTCAATCTGAAGCAGATGTACTCCGAGCAATACCGATGCAAGGTAGATATATGCAGCGGCCAACCCATTAGGCGCTTTGCCATCCGAAAAGAAATTATTATTTGTTTTTTGTGCAATTTCGAGTGCTAACCTCTCAATTTTTGTATCTATTTTTGCAATATTAGCAAGTTTTGAAATATAGTTGTCTATTGCAAACATCGAAGGAATCGATGAAATTTGAGAATATGGCGGTGGCATAGTATTTGAATTTAGATCTGTGTCTAGATCTCTGTGTTCCGAAAAGTTTTTTGTTGAAATCGATGCTCTCATATCTTTTGATTCGTTTATCTTATTCATTTCCATAACCATTAATCTATAATACCGAGAAGCCAGTTTAACGCTTGACTTGTCAAATTCTGATATTCCCGCCGCTTGAACTATTTCTTCTATTGATCTAACAACACCACATCTTTTGCAAGCCAAATAAATTGTTGCTGATGCTATACACGTTATAGATTTCCCCTTTGCCTTGTTATTATTTTCAAAATTACGATAAATCATTGAGGCAGTTTCGGTTATGGTTTTTCTAAGACAGAGAACGGAGCATACTTCATTAATCTTTGAAAGTACATTTGATAGCCTTCTTTCTTTTGATGAATTAACTCTCAATCTGCTATGCCATTTGCGAGATCTATTCATGAGCTCAACGTTTTGATAATCAATGGTTCGTCCACTATAATCTCTTGAACTATTTCCTATCTCTGTTCTCAATCCAAAATCATGAAGAGACAAACAAGTTGAACCACTTGCCCTAGTGTTCTTGTTTCTTTCTTCAAAATCTGTTGAATTATTTTCGGGTCCATAATAGTCAACTTGTTCCATAACTACGCATCCGCATTTGTGACATACATATTCACCCTTACCATAATCAAGAATAATCTTCGATTCACATTCAGGACATTGCGAACAATATTCATCAGACGTCATGTCCTCTTCCTCCGCACTCTGTCTCTTTTTTTTGATGAGTTGAATCGATGATTGAGACTATGCGATTTGTATACAACTCCACCAATAGAATACTTTGAATTTATGGTGGGAATAACAGATGCGTATGGGGATTTGACCGGGCCTATTAATTCAATAATTTTTCCAACTTTACTACCTTTATCATCTATTAATGACTGACCTATTAAGTTGTGGTTAATGTTTTCCTCAACTTTGACTATCAGTCTTCCACTCTTGGCCAAGTGGACAATTTCACCTATTTTCTCCATTATTTGTAAAACAACCTAATACGTACTCATTATCATTTTAATCTGTCAATAAAATTTAGTTTCAAGATAAATAATATCTGTCATTAGCTTTGGATGATCAAAATTGGTCTGATAGCAACGAACTAGTGCTTTTGCTGTCTTGTCTCAATCATCTTTTTTGCAATTTGATTAACAACGGTTGACTTCTTCTCCTTTTTTGAGATCATGATATAGCCTGACTTTACGAAGGATCTTCTTGGATATCGCGCTTGATTGTTAATATTTTCTTCAGAAAGATCCAATTCAAGAGTTTTTGACGCGTCTATCAGCTCTTGCATCGTAGGATCATAAACAGAAATATTTTTTCCTACCTTTCGACCTTTTTTTCGTGGCAAATTTTTGTTAAAATAGTCTAGCCATATTATCTGATGATCGTAATCTTTCATTGATGTAAGTATATTTTTTCATATAATTAATCATTTTGATGCTCTTGTGAGACTATACATTCAATATTTGTCGGCTGTAATGCATGGTTCTTTTTAGTAGGAAATTTTTTGTCGATTGGCATATTCAGTTATTTTATATAACCAGAATTCATTACCAAAAATATCCCGCGGTAGCTCAGCCTGGTAGAGCTTTCGGCTGTAGTAGTCGGCAAATATTGCTAAACTCGTGAAACAGCCTATCGGGCTAACATTTGCAGCGACCGAAGAGTCGCAGGCTCAAACAGATTTGATTTCATGCTCATCTGGAGTAAATCCTGCCCGCGGGATACACTAGATTATGAGATTGTAGTCCGAAAATTAAAATAAATGTAATATTTTATACCGGTAAACATGTTTTCTATGTTATTGTTAAATTACCGAACTTGCCAAGTATTTGTGTTGAATAAATCCCAACATCTTGAACCGCACATCAAAGAATCCAATCATATAAGAGATTTAGTATTTGGATTTGGCGACGGACTAAATACCTCTTTGGGAATTGTAGCTGGCGTCGGAGGGGCAAACAGCTCAGCTGACTTTATAATATTAGCAGCCCTGGTGGGGATGTTCACTGGTGCAAAAGCAATGGCAGTACAAAATTATCTTGCAATAAAATCCCAAAGAGAAATTTTAGAGTCTGAAATAAAAAGAGAAGAATTTGAGATGGAAATATATCCTGAAAAAGAACGCTTGGAAATTGAGGAAATTTATCGGGCTAAAAACTTTGACGATGATTTGGTAAAAAGCGTTACTGATAAAATTACTTCAGATAAAAAAGTGTGGCTCAAAACAATGTTGACTGAAGAATTGGGATTGAACCTGGACATTGTCGGCAACCCGATAAGAGGAGCTCTCATAATGTTCGTATCTTTTATCATCGGAGGGATTTTGCCAATATTACCGTACTTATTATCTAAAGCAGGTCTTCTGCCTCTTCAATATTCACTATGGATAGCTATTGCAATTAGTCTCACAGCTTCATTTTTGATAGGAGCCAAAAAGGCAAAGTTAGCAAAGATAAATTGGCTCAAAGGAGGAATTGAAATGTCCGCTTTAGGAACAGGAATTGCCCTATTAGGATATGGGATCGGAGCTGAATTGGCTAATGCAAATTTGTTAAATTATTAATCCCAAACAAAACTGATAATATTGTTTGAGAATAAATTCAAAGTTTGTGTATCTCTGGCAACTGATTCGGTTGATAAGTTACCAACTTTGATTACCAGGGCCCTCTACAGAGGAGCTGATTACTTGGAAATTAGATTTGATCATATAATCTACAATGATATAGACTCCGCCCTGGAGATATCTAGTAAGATAAAAAAAAGAGCAATTTTTACATTGAGATCAAAAGATGAGAGTGGATTTTTTGATGGGGACCGTAGGGAACAAATTTCACTATTAAAGAAAATTGGTAGAACGAAACCAATGCTATTGGACATAGAGATCTCAATCTTAAAAAACAATAATGATCTTAGGAAATTTGTAAAGGATAATAAAATCCCAATTCTTGTATCATCCCATGATTTTAGAAATACTCCAAATATATCGTTACTTTTAAAAAAATTTCAGGATATGCGTAAATATAGTAACTATGTCAAATTGGTTACTACGGCAAGAAATTCGAATGATAATTTCAAAGTACTTTCACTATACGACAACAATATTAAAACAAAACTAATCGCGTTTGCAATGGGAGAACATGGGATTTCATCAAGATTATTATGCACATTGTATGGAAATGCACCGTTTACTTATGCCTCGCTAAACACTCCCTTGGCACCAGGACAACTTGACATTGGCGTAATGAAAAAAATATACGATAAGATTAGTAAGAATCTGAAAAATAAATGAGTGTTGACTTTAAAACATTCTGCATAATTGGCGATCCTATAGACCATTCATTATCTCCTGCAATTCATAACGCTGCTTTTAATAGTTTAGGACTAAATTGTAGCTATA
Source organism: Nitrososphaerota archaeon (assembly GCA_005877345.1). GTDB lineage: Archaea > Thermoproteota > Nitrososphaeria > Nitrososphaerales > Nitrososphaeraceae > TA-21. The sequence continues at coordinate 694 of VBPR01000012.1, read as the reverse complement.
TTGCCTTCAGGGTTCAGGAAGATCAATTGGAGAATTCTCTGGATTCTTTAAGGGCTATAAAAATTGGTGGGTTTAATGTAACCATGCCACATAAGGTTAAGGTTCTAGATTATGTTGACTGCCAAGATAAAACCGTTCAGTTGGTGGGAGCAGCAAATACTGTTAATAATGAAGATGGGAAATTTTGTGCTTATAATACAGATGTAACAGGATTCATTAAACCATTACATGGCCGAAAGGTCGATTTTAACGGATTTGAAGTATTTGTTTTGGGGGCGGGAGGTGCAGCTAGAGCAGTGGTTGTCGCTTTGTCAGGTGAAAAAGGAATTACAAATATCAATATTTTTAACAGGAATACGGACCGATCCACAGAACTATCAAATATGGTTAAAAAATTGGGACTAGAAGCTACTATTATTTCCAATGATGATATTCAGAATATTGCTTCGAGGTGCAACCTCATTATAAACACTACACCACTTGGTATGAATAACGAAAAGAGTTTGATTAAATCTACCAGTATAAGAAGAGATGCGATAGTATATGATATTGTATATAAGCCAGTAATTACCAATTTAGTAGAAAATGCGAGAACTGCCGGCGCTGAAATAGTCTATGGTTATGAAATGTTACTCGAACAGGCAACTGCATCATTCAAGATATGGCTCCAAATGGATCCCCCAATAGAGTCTAT
>VBPR01000011.1 GCA_005877345.1 Nitrososphaerota archaeon | reverse complement strand
TTTTATTGCACTCCCGGATAGTCCTCCAATGCGATTACTTAAGATTGGCATCATTGTTTCAACATCAATACTCATGGCCCTCAACGTGTTTATGGCAGTAATGATATTAGCACCTGCATCTATTGCTATCCTTGATAGTTCAACAACATCAACAGAACCAACTCCTACTTTGACGGAGATTGGTTTGTTGGTATTCACCCTAACTGTACTAACAATCTTGCTGACCGCTTCTGGATCATCGCCAACTTCCATACCCATTTTAGAGACATGAGGACAAGATAGATTGATCTCATATCCAAGAATATTCAGTGAATCAAAGACTTTGACCATCTTTGAAAATTCCTTCTCAGAGGAACCAACAAGGCTAATGATTATTGGAATACTTTTATTTTGAGATAATTCCTTTGAAAATGCATGTAAACCAGGATTTGATAGACCTACGGCATTAAGATAACTTCCGCAACCTAGTGGAATTACTGTTGGATTTGGGTACCCTTTCATCGGATCAACACTAATTGATTTAGTCACGACGGCACCAATATTCTCATTATATAATCGCTCAAAGATACTTTGGGATATGCCGAGAATTCCTGAAGCCAGCATGGTTGGGTTACGAAGATGTATTTTATCTAATTCAACAGAAAGATTATAGTTTCTATCATCAATACTCAATGATAGCTAAATAATTTGAATAATGGTTATTTAATCTAAATTACAAAAATAAGGCTGATGATTATTTCAAGTCGGAATTTCAGCTGCTCTTTTTCTGGCGCTAATACACTAGACACATATAAAAAAGGACTTGTTTCAATATGGGTGAATAATTTTGGGACGTTTTTTTGATCCACACATACACATGTATTCTAGAACTACTGACGATTACGAGTTAATGTCTAAAGCCGGTATAGAGGTTATTGTTCAACCCTCTTTTTGGTTGGGTAGTCCAAGAACTTCCGTAGGTACTTTTGAAGATTATTGGGAACACATGATATCTTTTGAAACTGGAAGGTCGAAGGAATTTGCGATTGATCATTATGTTTGTTTATCGGTCAATCCGAAGGAATCCACTGTAAGACCACTTGCTCTAGATGCACTTGAAGCTATGTCAAAATATTTGGATAGAGAGAGGGTCGTTGCAATTGGCGAAATTGGCTACAATTTGATTAATAATTTAGAAGAGGAATTATTTCATTTGCAACTGAATATTGCAGTGGAAAAGGAGATGCTCACAATGATCCACCTCCCACATGTCAATAAAAAGGACGGGATTGAACGTACGAAATCTGTTCTTAAAAATAAGAACCTGTTGGATTTATCAAATAAAATCCTTATTGATCATAATACGGAAGAAACAATAGAAAAAACATTGGAGCTTGGATGTTGGGCCGGGCTGACTGTTTATCCCATAACAAAACTTTCTCCGACAAGAGCAATCGACATAATTGAAAAGAATGGTGTAGATAAAATTATGATAAATAGCTCAGCTGATTGGGGAATATCTGACCCCTTGAGTGTGCCTTTAGTAGCAAAAGAAATGAAAAAAAGAGGGTTCAGCGAGAATGATATTGAAAAAGTAACACTTTACAACGCTTATGAATTTTTTAAACAATCTCCCAAATTCGTTTGGAAACCATGATAGACAGACATGGAATTTGCATTCAGTACAAACGCATTTAAAAAATTTTCCTTAAAAGATACAATATATACACTATCTGAAATTGGCTATGAAGGAGTCGAGATACTTTGTGATATCCCACACGCGTATCCCAAAACACTTACTAATACTGATATTAATGAAATTAAGCAATTACTATCAAAATTAGGAATAAGTATTTCCAATTTGAATGCGTTTACCCTTTTTGCAATAGGAGATACACATCATCCCTCATGGATTGAAAGCGACCCTGAACTCCGTAAAATGCGGATTGGACATACTTTAGATTGCATAAAATTAGCTAGTAAACTTGGGGTCAGTAACATTTCCACAGAACCAGGAGGCCCAATAATCGATCATAGATTGAGCAAAAATGAACTATTGAAAGTCTTTGAGAATGGTATAAGTGAGATATTAGATTCAGCAGAAAATGAAAATGTTACTGTACTTGTAGAACCAGAACCAGGACTATTAATTGAGAATTCCCAGCAATTTATTAGGTTTATTAAAAATTTTGATTCAAAGTATATTGGATTAAATTTTGATGTTGGGCATTTTTTCTGTGTGGGCGAAGATCCCTCCCAAGTTATATACACATTATCTGACTATGTACGCCATGTACATTTAGAAGATATAGCCGCGGATAGGACTCATCAGCATCTTATGCTTGGTGAAGGAGCAATAGAAATTAAGTCCGTCCTTAAATCGTTGAAAGATATTGGTTATGATGGATTCATTACAATAGAACTGTATCCGTATCAGGAATATCCAACGTATGCTGCAAAGCAAGCAATGGAATTTATTAAATCACTTGACTGTCTTTAGCTAAGAAATGATTTTTACATTGTCGAATAATCCGATCATTTTTCATTCATTTATTCATTTCCTTTATTATCAGTGACACTTATGCAAAGACCCAATTTCAAAGATTACCTGATTCTAGTCAGACTTCCAAATCTATTTACTCTTCCTTCGAACATTCTGGTTGGTTTTGTTATAGCTTCATCACTGACATTGACATCCTATGTTCAGGTACTATTGTTAGTAACTATTTCTATTCTGCTTTATTGTGTGGGACTCATACTAAATGATCTCTTTGATTATAACATTGATAAGAAAGAAAGGCCCGACAGACCCCTTGCATCAGGTAAAGTATCAAGAAGAGCAGCTATTGGCCTAGTTACGGCATTTTCAGTCTTGGCTCTAGGTTTGTCATTAATTGTTAGTATTCCAACACTCGTTACATCATCTTTTTTATTTGTCCTTATTTTCGGATACGATAAATATCTAAAGAAAACACAGGCGGGTCCGTTTACTATTGCAGCTGCAAGAGTCATTAATGTAATGCTGGGTGCAAGTGTAGATTTTGGTCATATTGGTAGCTTTCCTCAACTCATTATTCTAACATTTGTATTGACAATAACCTTTGTTTACGTGTGCTTGATAGGATTTATAAGTAGATATGAAATTCACGGGTTTCCAAAAAATACAAAATTATTTTTAATACCTATCATAATTGTTGCTATAATCTCCTTAATCGCCTTTTTTTCACTCATGGGATTCTTCAAATATGAGTGTCTAATTATCCTGGCACTTTTTTCATTTATTATGGCTGTAACGTTCTACAAAATTCACAAGCAAGATGCCTCAGGAATACAACGGATTGTACAAAATATGATTTTGTCAATTATAGTCCTTGACTCGACATTTTTGAGCGGAATAAGAGGAATAGAGATAGGTTTGGTTGTTCTGGTATTATTGGCCCCGTTGCTCATATTGGCAAGAAAAATGTACATGACCTGAGAAAAAAATAATTAGAGTTAAATTCTCTATAAATTCCAATACTCTAATGGCTAAACATATAATAGTTATCGATATTGTGGGTTTAGAAAGAAAGCATATTTCTGAAAACCTAACTCCAAACATATTCAATATTTCACAAACTGGGGAAACAAGGAATATTGAAACAGTATTTCCTGCAGTAACATGTACCGTGCAGAGTAGTTTATTATCAGGCTCATATCCTGAAATACATGGAATCATTTCAAATGGATTGTACAATAGACAAGACTATGCCGTTTCTTTTTGGGAACAATCAAGTAAATTGGTTCAGGCCGATAGAATTTGGGATACTAATAAGATGCGAGGCAATGGTTCGAAAACGGCCGTTTTGTTTTGGCAAAATACGATGTACTCTAGTGCTGATATTGTATTAACCCCGCGTCCATTGCATATGGATGACAGAATAATAATGTGGTGTTATAGCAAACCACCAGGATTCTATGAAAAACTAATCCAGAAAATAGGAAAATTTGACTTGTCATGGTACTGGGGTCCCTTAGTCTCTAAAAAATCAAGCGAGTGGATAGAATTGGCAACAGAATTTGTATTAGAAAATGAAATGCCTAATTTCTTATTTACGTATATCCCGCATTTGGATTATGCTTTCCAAAGAAACGGAACATCCTATAACAATATAAAAGATGATCTAAAGTTTGTTGACGATTTGGTTGGTAGATTAGTTAAGAAGGTAACTAATATTGGTATAATAGAAGATACGCAATTTATCATTTTTTCAGAATATGGATTCACAGATGTTAATTCTGATATTTCATTAAATACTATATTTAGAGAAAATGAACTTATTTCTGTGAGAGAGATTGAAGAAGTAGAGTATTTAGACCTTGAGTATAGCAAGGCTTTTGCAATGGTGGACCATCAAGTAGCACATATTTATGTTAAAGAGAATTATTCAAATTCAGTGAAAAAAATTTTAGAGGGAATAAAAGGGGTAGACATAATACTAGATAATGAATCGAAGCGACACCTTAGGATAAACCATCCGAGGAGTGGTGATCTTATAGCAGTGTCAAATACGGACAAATGGTTTAGTTATTACTGGTGGTTTGATTCGTCCAAGTCTCCAAGCTTTGCGAAGAAAGTTGACATTCATAGAAAGCCTGGTTATGATCCTGTTGAATTATTCTTTGACCCTAGTACAAAGTCTATACCATTGGATGGTAAATTAGTTAAAGGCTCACATGGCAGATTACCATCAGAGGGGCAAGCTAAGCCAGTTTACGTATCAAATAAGAAAGATATTGCCGTAACAAATGAGAGCGATGATTTGAGTATAGTTACCATCGGCAAATATCTTAAGAACTTGTTATAACACAAAATACGATGGACATGTCCTGGAAGTACTCGATAACATTATCATCTTTTAAAAATTTGGAGCCAATACAAAAAACTCTTGAAAATTTGAAACAGCAAGGATTCGACACTGTGGAAGTTTATGGAGAACCAGATTTAATTGATGCAAAGAAGTTGTCAAGTCTACTTGATTCCCTGTCAATGGATGTTTCTGGAGTAACTGGTATGTGGAGTTTTCACAGTAGTGAATACAAATCACGCAACCTAATTACAACTAATAATGATTCATT
>VBPR01000194.1 GCA_005877345.1 Nitrososphaerota archaeon | reverse complement strand
TGTAATGTTGGATTTGTGAATCCAACCCGATCGCTTTATTGTTTTAAGATTACAAACAATCCTAAAAAAAGATACAAGGTTGAGTAACTGGTTTTTTTCTAATTTCATATTATGTAGTGAATTCTAATTCTTATTAATATGATGTAATACTTGCAACTTTTATCGAATTGTAATTTGAACCACACTATGAATTTTTGAAGCAAATTCAGAAAGGAAGAGGTTAGAAAATAAGTGATCAAAAAAATATAATAAAGCACTAGTTACTAAAGCCATGATTGTTGTGATGAAAATCAACAGTAATACATTTCGGGTCTGTTCCAATTCTAAACGGTAAGAATTTCAGTATGTTTTTTATTTAAATCTACTCGAATCTGAATTTAACTTCCAGGGGATATCATTACGTTTTTGTCGCTTATTAGTTAATCTTGCGAGAACAAAAAACAAATCTGATATTCTGTTTAGATAGGTAAGAATTTCCTGATTTATTTTTTGTTCTTTAGCAAGTGCTACTGCAGATGTTTCAGCACGTCTTACGACAGTTCTACAAATATGTAATAAGGATGATTCAATGGATCCACCGGGAAGTATGAAATTTGATATTGGCGCCAATTCGAATTCAAAATTATCAATATACTTCTCGATAGTAGAAATCATCTCTCTTTTAACTAACATATTATCATCTTTCAAAGTATTCGGATTGGCCAATTCTGCACCTAGAACGAATAAATCTTGTTGAACGTTTAAGAGTATTTTTTTTACATCATCGAAAATCGAATTCTTTTCAATATTCGAAATTATCAATCCAATGTGGGAATTAGCCTCATCAACTTCTCCATATGCTATTATTCTTAAATCAGCTTTGGAAATCCTTGACCCATCAATTAATCCTGTATCTCCTTTGTCACCCGTTTTAGTGTAAATTTTCAATATTGAGATAAAATATTAGTTGACTTAATAAATTACTTTTTGTGGTGATTGCTAATTAGGGCCAATTGATTATTTTCTAATGTCGGTGTAAGTGTGAGTTGAATTGGAAATTCCTTCAAATGACCTACGATAAGTAGAAGAAAATTAGTAAGAATGAACTTCTATTTTGTGTTCTTTTAGATATTTTTTCTTCTTGAAACGTTGGTTACACTTCTCGCATTTGAAGGGTTTTTCAAATTCTATGAGGAATCTTCTTCTCCTTTCTTCAGGGGTTTCCACAACCATCTTTAAATCTGTATTATCCATCGTAATTAATTCTTAAAATCTTGTCTTAGTTTATTTACCTTAAGGAAGATAGTACTATAGATAAAACTAGTTAAATGAATTTATTTTTATTAGAGATCTCTCAATTTAATAGTATGCTGGTACAACAACAACAAGAACCGTATTTTAACTTTGTAAACTCGATTAATTCCGACGCAACCAGAAAAAATTATGAATATTGTCTATCCAGATTCTTAAAATATTGTAAAACAATAAAAATATTTGTAACAATTTATTATACTTTTATATAATTTGCATTATTGACCATAATCAATGGACTCATTCGGCCACTTTTAACTTAAATAAAGGTCAAAAATGTTAAAAAAACGCTGGAAATTGGCCAAATCTCTGACATTCTGATCAAAATTATGTGTTAAAAAAGGAGTATTCAGCCCGTTCTCGTGAGTGCTTTCTTAAGCCAACTTTAAATTATCAGATAAGTCCGGAGAAAGGCATATTGGTAAAGAAGGAAAATGCAGTCACTGTGGGGATTATAATGGTAATAAATACCAATTATTACCAACATATATATGCTGTTGTGTGTAATATAATAACATGGCATCAAATAAAGAAGAAAAGAATAGAGAAACATTCAATCTCGCTCTCGACGAAACAAAATCAACAGTTAAAAAGACTACAGATGAAGCAGTAAAGGAAATTCCACGGTTTACAAAAGCCGTTAACGAATATCAACAAGAGACCATTCAAGCAACAAAAGATATAGCAGACAATTTTCTAGAATCTCAAAAAGAAGTTATCCACTCAATGCAATCCTTATGGGTTCCGTATATTGAAAATGTACAAAATTCATATGCGTCCTATTGGGTATCACCACAAAGATTTACAGAAAATTACGCAAGAGCAGTAAGCAATATCACAGACAGTACAATAGCCGCAGCCAGATTAGCAAATAACGATCTATTTGCATCTATGGATGCATGGAAAAGTTCAATACAGCATGTGAGAGACAACGCAAAAGAGTTTTCACGGCTGAGTGCTAATGTCGCAAATACATTCGAAAACACTGCAAGAGACAATTTAAGAGACTTTTCAAGAGAATACGAAAGACGTTCAAGACGAGAATAAGCGCAACAATGTGATAGGTTAATAAAAATTAATCTATCCACTCTTAATTTTTTTATCGTAATAAAACCCAATATTTTCATTAAATTAATACGGATTTTGGCATTTCATTCATAGATTTAGCATCCAATACTCTATCCTGATCAAGTATGGATGTAATGTGCAATAATACTTGAATGTACCTGCTGCATTACTGAATCATAGTAATGTCGCAGAAAGGTGTTAAAATTAATCCCTTTCACCTTGAATTGTAAGCATGGGTTTTTGTCGCCCACCTTCAATGTCGCATTAGTTATCTCATATGTAATATGCGGACCGACTGCAAATGTTCCTTCTAAGGATTCGAAGGTTTCGCCAGTAATACTTCAATGGGTGTGGAATATTATCAAAGCGTTGTAAATTCTGCATTAATAACATATTATGGTGAAACAACCCAAAAAGAACTTTCTAATCTTTATTATAACATATCTTTATTCACTGAGTGGCTTAAAGAATTTAATCACGTCGGTTTTTACAGTCCGCTAGCAGAACCAGATCGGAGTAACATAATGACTAAAATCGCACAAAAACTAACAAATCATGAAAATGAGATTAAAATCAAAATACCTGTTGTTAAGATTTTACTTTATGAAGAAATAAAGAAGTTTAAGAAAAAATTTTGATTACTATTTATTTATGTGCCGTAGGTTCAATGGAACTCTACCAATTAATTGGAATAGCAATAGGGATCATGACTGTGGCTGGTATTTACTTTATGATAAAGAGACAGGATAGGTAGAGGATGAAGATCCAAAACGAGAACATATAATATGACTAAGTAGGCCCAAATCCACAATTACTGCAAAATTTAGGCTTGCTACAGTAGTCTGCTGCCACACTCTGGACATTTGTTAACCTCTTTAGACTCTTCAAGTAGAGTGAGACGTAAACTCTTCATCATGACGATTAGCCCATCAAACTCTTCGCCGGTCAGTTTCTCGATTCCCTCGACTTTGTCTTGTATAGTTGCCTTCATTTCACTTGCTAATACTCCAGCCTTAACATCGGTCTTTGACTTCAATCTTTCCTGCATACGCTGAACCCTAGACTGCGTGATTACGGTTACTAATGTTACAGCGATGCCAATGCCCGCAAACATTACTATTGTCCCTACTATCCTCCCGACGGGGGTTATTGGAGTATAATCGCCATACCCTACAGTTGTAATCGTAATCACAGGCCACCAAAGGGCGTCGCCAAATTTAGTTATATTCGCTCCTGGCTGTTTGTATTCAGCCAGATACTCAGCAAAACCACCAACAAATATCACTACTCCAGTAAGGATTACCGGAATAATGATGTTCATGTTTGATTGTAGGAATTTATTGAACTTGATACTCCTCATAAATTTACTAGAATTCCCACAAATATATCTAATTCCATAAGATCAAAACTAGGTTAAAGCCTAGAAGTCCAACTGATATCAATAACCAAATAATCAAACACTTCATTATTCTATTAGCACATTCTCTACAATAGTTACCTTGAAAAGATACCATTTCAAATAAATCGAGTTTCTTACGGCAGGATTTACAGGTACTAAAAGGATGGTTGGCTCGTACTATAGTTATCACTATAGTCCAATATATAGACTGCTATATATAGCACTATAGACTAAAATATAGTGTATGGGAATAACAAAAATTGTGAATGATGAATTAAAATTTAAGGCCAAGATTTCAAAAATGGGTGATAATCGCATTATCTGGGTACCGCTAGCCTTACGCGAAATGATTAAAGAATTCGAGAAAGGTGACATAATGATTTCAATTAAAAAAGTAGAATAAGGTAAGTGACAAAGTTTAGTAACAATTTTCTAAATTGTTATCATTTATCAGAATGATTTTTATATCGTCGTTTTGCATGGTAAACCTCTACGTTTTTAATGTAGAGCGCCTGGTGGAGCCGTACATCTCACCCGGATAAGCGGCCCACCTGCGTTTTATTATAAAATGAGTTCCTATCTCCTATGTTGAGAGATCATTTAAACTTTATTGTAATATCTGCTTAGGAATTCTAAATTTTGGACACTCGCATTTATTACATTTCGTAGGGTTATTCTTGGGCAATTTTCTAGCATGATGTGATCTTATATGTCCACATACGCATCTGTCGTTTTGACTCAAAGACACTTTGTTTAGAGTTACGAATTATTAAGAATTCCTATGCATTAAATAAATTCAATGAAGCCAATATAGCCCATCCCTTAGTAATCCAACGAACTTTCTATTATCTCAACAATATTCCTTTTTCTTATTCTCGTTTAGCGTCTAGCCAACAATAAAAAAAGAAAGGGGAATTTGTGTTTTATTGCATATCCTGTATTGTTTTGAATATCTCCAAATCCTGCAGAAGTCCCGCTGCTACCATATTCCTTACAACTTCTTTTGGGTCTTTAATATCCTTCAATGCATCAACAAGGCCCTTAGCGTCTTTAACATCACCTAGTTTTGGGTAAGCATCTTTTAACGCTTTCATTACTGGATCAACGTCTATTTTTACCGCTGCTACTACTTTCTTTTCTCCCCCAGTTGCATTTTTTGCTGCTCCCGCAGTTGCATTTGTCGCATTAGTCTGATTTCCCTGTGCGTTAACCTGGGCAATTGGATTCGCTATCATTGCTGCTCCAAGCAACAGTGCCATCGAAACAAAGAGGACTGGTACGATTTTTGTATTTGACATTAATTTAGGTGGTTCATAATGCTTTATTAGGTAGTACCTGACTCTTGTTCATCTTCTCACTGTTCGCCGAAGAGTAATAATATATCATATTTGAAATTCAGGGAACTAAATTAAATTAAATTAAAATATATGATCAACTAATTATTGTTAAGGTTCAATAAAGATAGATTTGGCTTAGGTGGCGTTTCCTATTTTGGCTGCCTAATCCAATCTATTATGCTTCAGAGTGAATCATTTCCTACGATCTTATAGAACATTTCACCATTCTCTTTTTATTCATGTTGTAAAGATGATATTACCGCAACTAGTGGTTGATGGGGTTGGTTCTTGTTCATCAATGCAGCTTAGACATACATTAACCACTAGTTGCTTAAATTATTTTATTTTAGAACGTATCCCTATGCCGTAGATTCTTAGGAGATCATTTATTTCGCGGTCGTCATAAGGTTTAAGTTTATTATAATTTGTTGGTCACATGATGATTGTATGACCGCCAAACAGAAGGTAAAATATTTTAAATCTGCAGAAAATCAAAATGAATTGGAAGAGATTAATCAATTTATTTCCAATCCGGGAATTAAGGCAACTGGTATTGCTTCAAGCAAGTTTGGAATAATACTTTACCCAGAAAATAACCGAATAAACTTATATATTGTTACCAATAGGACCTAAGAAAAAACACAAGAATCAATAAAATCATTTAGATTTAAGGTAAAAATACCAATTTGGATATTCATAATTCTGATCACTTTCTACTATTCAAAAGTTTTAGGGCTTTCTACCAAAAAAATAATATAATTCGGTGAGCACTAGGCTCACAACGTCTAAACGCGCGACTGGTGGGAAACGCTTGATTGTTTCTTGTTCATCAGCCTTCAATCAATCAAAACTTTTCCCACCAGTTGTTTATATTTATTTGCTTACTGATATAATTGTTATAAAAATATTTTGTATTCTTAGAAGGTAACATTAAGAATATCGTAATTTGTTCATTGAGATATAGTAACAGTATTACCCCATACATTCACGGATCCGATATTCCGGATATGAGATTAATTGAGGTCTAAAAGGTTATACTATTAATTAAATTGTGTTGAGTTTAAATCATTTTTCATCGACCGTAACTTTGCCCACCAGTTCTTCATTCTCGTTTAGGTAGTAATACTCTTACGCTAGCATTAAAAGCATATAATTTTGTATAATTTTGAATAGATAAAATAACAACGTCAGGGTGTCTTGATGTCCGCCCTTCTCTTATGATGGCTGAAGGATTTACACCCCAACGCGAAAAAGGAAGTAATAATAAATATCATATTTGAAATTTAAAGAATTACTAAACTGAGTTAAACAAAATTAAAATATCATATTTATCAATATTGCTGCAGGGTCAATGGTCAATTTAGATTTGGGTTGAGCGGTGGCAGTCTATCAATATTGAATTTAACGGTTGTATAACAGAGGAATAGTTATTTTACTACTAATACAGGACAATGGGAATACGTTACTACTCCGCTCGCGACACTACCCAGTAACAGTTTTTTAAACCCAGTCGTACCTCTACTCCCAATAACAATCATATCTACCTTCATCTTCTCTGCATACTCTACAATCTCTTTTACGACTGATGTATATTTAATAAGAACATCACTCTTAGCGCTCACTTTTTTTTCTATAGCCTTTTGTTTCACCTTATCTACTACTTCCTCTTGCGCCTTTTCCTTTTCTATTCTTTCAGTCTCCTGCATTCTCTCAATGTTCGCATACTCGAAATGACCATATATGATAGGAGATACAATATCTAATATGATCAATTCTGCGTCATATGTTTTGGCCAAGTCAATCGCATAGGTGCTGGCTCTGAAGGATGGTTTAGAACCATCTACTGCAACTAGTATCTTTCTGATAGACAATAATCACTCATAACAATCATTATTTTATTAATTTTTCATCAATCAATGGAAACTGCTAAAAAATCTATCTATCCTATCTATTGAAAATAAAATTAAAATATCACGATAGTTAATTATCAGCGACAGAGAACCTCATTTCATTTAATTACACTGTCATTGTCTTGTTGGAATTTCATTGTCTTGTTGGAATTACCTACTGAAGTATCAGAGAAAACTTGCGAAAAATTTCAGTCCTTTACTTTACTATTAAATTCCACGTTCCTTCTTGATTACTTTTATATTCCTGAAGAGGACCCAGTGGTGGAGAAGTACTGAATTTGTAGTATACTACATGTTTGCCAGGAGTTAATGGTTTAAGAAAAATGTAATAGCCATCTACCACTGCTCTGAATTTTCCAACGTTCTGATAATCCATGACATTTTCAGGTATAATGGTTACATTAAAGAAATCTGACGTCACTCTTCTTCCTTTTTCATAGTTTTTATAGGTTTTATTATCTACGGTAACTTGCACTATTGTATAATCATTACCTATTTTTGCGCAGTTTACTAACGCTTCATCAGTTTTAGTTTCAAGTGCACCATAATTGCAGTCTCCAGATTGGGTAGCGGTTATGACTGCTTTTCCAGATGGAATGGTGCAAGTTCTCTCAAATTTGTTATCTGGTTTAGGCCAAGGTTGGACAAGAAACCACAATGGGCTATCTGCTTTTTGACCCCTAGCACATTTTTCATCAGTATAATTATTATTTGGATGGTTTGATGCGTTAAAAGAGAGGTTCCATTCCCACCACTTTTGAGTCCAATATTTATAGGGTTTACCATAAGGAGACGAATCTACAGAGAATAAGGAATCATTTTCGTTTTGAGCGTATATTGGAGAAAGAAAGTAAAAGCCGGAAGCCAAAAGGATTACTCCAAAAATTCCCACACAATATATTAAAGACTGTGGATTAATGTCGTTTGCTGTCATGGTAAAATTCGATTCTACACCGCTTAAAAACTATGCGATAGAGTCGCATATATGGCATAAGATAATAAGGATACGAAAGCATAAGAATATGCCTTGTGCCAAAAATTTATGCTGACTTTAATGGGGATTCTCAAAGAATATGGTCGCTTCTGATGGTGTGGATCGCCGACGGATAAATTTTCTTCAGAAACTTGAACTTAATTCTATATTTTACTTAACATTAGGCATTATTTTTTGTTTAATTATAGGTAATTCTATTTCGGCGTTACCGTTCTTCACTTCGGGACCAAATGCTGTGGTTTACAGAGTATGGGGCTTTTCGATAATTGTTTCTTTTGCCGTAATCACGCAGATTGTATTCGTAAACGCGCTGAGTAAACTTGACGTCCATGAAGGAATATTGTATAAATCACGAATTAAGTTAATTAAAAGGCTTACATTCGTTATTCAGTATATTTTAATCACAATTTTAGTTTTCTGTGTTTTCCAAATAATTTTTACACACGGATACTTCAGGGATCTGATACTGATCTCTACATGGATAAGTTTTGTATTTGCTTCGTTTCTCTTAGTAATATTAATAATTCATTTGATATCTTGGTTGAGGCGTAATATGGATTATACCGTACTTGCATATGCATCGGCTATATCTATAATTTTTGTTAATCTAATTTTTACCCTATTGTATATTACAGATGAGGTAAGAGATGATCCTGCAATCATAGGATCAAATAGAAATGCTATCGTCTCTTTTACTAGTGGTCCTAGCATTTTTTCACAGGGCTACAATATAAGTTCAATTTTGTCCTTCATTTCAATATGGCTTTCGTCTGGTATATTATTACAACATTATTCCAAGAAGTTTGGCCGTTTAAGACTGTGGATAATATTGGGTATTGCATTAGTATATTTTCTAGGTCTATTTCAATACCAATTTTTAGAGTACTTCAGTGAAATCAGAATTGCCTACCCTTCCGCATTCGATACAGTTTATACATTCATTATAAACGCTAGTACAGCAATAGGCGGAATCTTGGCGGCGGTTGCACTTTGGAGCGTTGCCAAGAAAGTACGACAAGACAAAGTTAGAAAATACCTTATGCTAGCCGCATATGGCACTATGCTGCTGATAGCGTCAACACAGGCTATTAGCGTATTATCTTCTCCTTACCCTCCGTTCGGCATTGCTACCATTACATTTATGTCAATAGGTTCATTTTCCATGCTAGTGGGTATTTATTTCAGTGCAGTATATGTGTCACAGGACAATAAACTTCGTTACGCAATCTCCAGATCTAGTAAAATATCGGAACAATTACGGTTCTTAAAAAAT
>VBPR01000193.1 GCA_005877345.1 Nitrososphaerota archaeon | reverse complement strand
GTTGCCATACTCTTCCCTGAGGGTAGTGGCTTTTAAATTATCATCTTTCAGATAATTATTGATCGAAGAACTCTCAATATTTGCATTTAATCCTATACCTATTACTATTTTTTTAATTTCATTTTCAGCGTTAACATCTGTCAAAATTCCACATACTTTTTTTTCATTTATTAATATGTCGTTGGGCCACCTTAATTTACAGTTAATTTTCGTACTTTCGAATACGGCATCCGCCACAGCTAGCGATCCAATGAATTGAGTAAATATAATATCAGCAATACTAAAGTCAGGTATAATGATTATTGACATCCACACACCACCTTCCGGTGAAATCCAAGTTCTCCCTATTCTGCCTTTACCCATATTTTGCTTCCTAGCTATTACTATTGTCCCATGAAGTGATTCATTATTTGGTAAAGAATTAGCATAGTCCTGAGTTGAATCCAATTCATTAAAAACATAAATGGATTTTCCCAGTTTCTTTGTCCTCAGCAGTTTTGAGAGTCTAGTTTTAAAGATTGTTTCATTTCGTTTTGGTATTCTCATAAGTCGTAACCAGTCAAATTATTGACGATTCCGCTATTGTAGCAACCATTTATTAAACAATATGATTTCAAAATTAACTTTTCTTTTTATATGATGAAGCTTATTGCTAATAGTATTCCACAAACTCTCGAATATATTATTGAATTGGCCATACTTGAAACTAATTCATCGGAATTATTAAATCTACTCAACTTGTGGACTGCCTTAATTGCGAATGGTATGGACAAAAGCGAAATAGTTGAAAAAATTGGCAATACTTTGAAAATAGAACCGCCAATAATCATTGCACATGTTAACCCAATAATGATAATAAAAAGCTTAACTGAGTTTTCTTTGCCAATGACTATAATCAAAGTTCGTCTTCCGCTTTTTTTGTCTGCTTCATAATCTGGGAAAGAAGTAACTAGAAGTACAAGAGCAGAAAGAAGCCCAATAATCACACCTACATAGACAGAAGTTAATTCAATAGTATCACTTTGAATATAATACGATCCTAATACTATCATGCAACCCTTAATCGCTACAAAAAGCTCTCCTAGACCCGCATTTACTATATTAGTAGAATAGAAATAAATTGAAATAATTGCAAAGATCAATAGTATTAAGATTATAATACCTTTGGTAGTAACAAAATAAAACCCTGTCAAACCTCCCATGATGAGAAAAATTATTCCAGCGCAATAAATTAACCTTGAATCAATGAGATTTTCGGGAATAACGCCTGTTCCACCACTATATTTTGTTCTTTTTGTATTAGTATCAATTCCCCTCTTAAAGTCTGAATAATCGTTTAATAAATCGACACTGATATGCAAACACAATATTCCAAAAAAGGTTAGCAACGCGTAACCAAAATCAACGTAACTAGTCTTCCAATAACTAATTGCAATACCATTTGTTACCGCTACAACTGAAGCAAGCAAAAACTTTATTCTAATTGCTCTAGACCAAAGAAAAACTGTCTTCTTTATCTTTTGAAATGATTCATAAAAAATCAAGTTATATATTGAATAAACAGAAATTCGGACTTAAATATTGAGTGCTCCAAGTGAAAGGAATGGTATTGAATACTAACATATTAAGCATTCTGAATTCAGTCAGTACACCAGTTACCACCGTCGTTAGTCCAGATGAATGCCAGTCAAATCCTAACGCACAACCAAACTATTGAAACCAGAATGGGTCTGCCACTCTCTTCAAAAAATTCACTGGTGCCATGTTCTTCATTTAGAATTTTTGATATAGTGGATGCAAGTTTCTATATCCGTTCTAGCAGTTATTGCGGTCGATGTCCATAATGTAATGGGAGATATATGGAAGACTTGTTTATCAATATTAACTAGCATAAATGGAACACCTAATTTATATCCTCAGGAGTTGTCTAGTATCCTCAAACAAGATATCAAAATTGATAGTAAATTTAGTATGGCGCCTTTAATACGGCACTTAAAAGGTAATCATTATTTGTTCTTAGTATTTAGAGAAATACAATTCATAAATTGAATACAATTTGTTCCCTATTTCAATCGATTTATAAATGAGAAAGGTATGTTTAGAATAGTTATCAATGAATTTTGATATTTTGGTTCAAATTGCAGTTGGGCTATTTGTTGTGGGGCTCTTTGCAACTATTTTATATGAAAAAATGAACGTTAAGACAAATCAAGATCCAGATACAGAAAAATCTAGAAGCTGAATGAGTGTTATTGATGAAAAGATCATAGAATCCGAAGGTTTTCTAAAATTGACAAAGATACAAAGTATTTCTATTCCAGTAATCTCTCGAATGCAAAACTGTTTGCTCGTTGCTCCTACAGGTTCTGGTAAGACGGAGGCTTCAATAATTCCAATATTTTCTATTCTCGAAAACGAGCGGACCAAGAAACCTAACTTCATAGATGAGAATGCAATTATCGTATTATATATTACACCTTTAAGGGCCCTGAATAATGACGTACTTAGAAGAATAATTAATTATGCAAAAAAGAGAAACCTTGATGCTCGAATAAGACACGGAGATACAACAAGAACAGCGCGAGAGAAATTATTAAAAAAACCACCTCACATCCTCATAACTACACCTGAATCTCTTGGAATAATACTTACGCATGAAAAATTCAAATCTTATCTAAAACATCTCAGATGGGTCATAATAGATGAAGTGCACGAATTAATTGGCAATGAACGAGGAACGCACTTAACTGTCAGTCTTGAACGTCTGCAAAACATAAGCTCCCATAATATAGTTAGAATAGGACTCTCTGCTACTATTGGAAATTTGAAAGAAGCTGCAAATTTTATTAGTGGAACCGGTAGAAAGTGTTCGATTCTTGTGGATAATACAATTAGAAAATATGACATTGATGTGAAGCATCTAAAGGGCTCCATAAGCAACGTAGCCAAATTCGTATTAAAGTATTTGAATGACAACAAGGTATGTGGATCTATACTATTATTCACGAACACTAGAGATGAAGCTGAATACATAGGTACTACAATAAGAAACCAAAATGATATCCCAATAGAAGTTCACCATGGATCCCTTTCACGAGAAACACGTGAAGAAACAGAAACTAAACTGAGAAAAGGCCTGACGGGTATTGTAGTCTGCACGTCTTCGCTAGAGTTGGGGCTGGACATTGGATCTGTAGAATTAGTGATTCATTATGGATCGTCAAAGCAGGTTTCAAAACTTGTACAAAGGATCGGAAGGAGCAGACATGTTAATTTTAAGTCCGCCAAAGGATTGATAATAGCAAATAATGATGACGATGAGCTCGAGTCATTATCTATAATTAATAGAATGAAGAGGAGATCAATCGAAATACAAAATCCTCACTATAATTCATTAGATGTGGTTTCGCATCATCTAGTCGGATTTGTGATATCAACATCGGAACCAAAAAGATTAGAGGAAGTTTATCAAATTATAACAAGAGCGTATCCCTTTAGAGACTTACCTTTCTCTGACATGGAACAATGTGTAGTCTTACTTGATAGTTTTAAAATTATTAAATATGATCCCAAAAATCAAACGTATACACGAAGAATAAAATCATACAAGTATTATTTTGAAAATATATCAACAATACCAAACATGGTAAAGTTTGAAGTTATCGATGTAATAAGAAAGAAGAGAATAGGTACACTAGACCAACAATTTATTGGTGAATTTGGAGAGCGGGCTAATGTATTTGTCTTAAAAGGGACTCAATGGAGAATAGTTAGTGTGGATGATAATAAATTGCAGGTAAATGTAGAGCAAGTCTTTGGGTCTCCAATAAATATCCCTCATTGGGTTGGTGAAATGATCCCAGTGGATTATGAAACTGCGGTAGAAGTAGGTAAGCTCAGAAATAAAGTTCTCGATGAGAGTAATTTTAAATTTGAATCCGACATTAAAAACACCTTGCAAAAAATTCCTATAATTCCTGATTCTAAAAATATTGTTATAGAAATAGTTGTTAGCAAAAATGCAGTCGTGATCCATTCAACGTTCGGCACAAAGATAAACAATACTTTGTCATCACTTTTTTCAACGTTTCTCGCATCATATGTAGGACATTTAGTAGAAACGAAGTCAGATCCCTATCGAATTCTGCTAAGTTCGTCAGTTAGATTATCGAGAGCAAATATTGAAAAAATATTCTATGATGAATATGATGTTGAGGCAATCCTAATCACATCATTAAGTAATACGTATAATCTGAATTGGAGAGTCTGGACGGTATCAAAAAAGTTTGGTCTTCTTGATAAGAATGCAATTTATGACAAACGATTGGCTCGTTTGATATATGATAGATATTCTAAATCTCCAATAAGCAAGGAATCAATAAGAGAGTTAATGCATGATAAATTCGATGTAAAATCTACGCAAGAAGTACTCCGCAGGATAAGAAACAAAGAAATATCGATACACTGGCTTGATTTATCACTTTTTTCTCCCTTGGCTCAGAGCATTATAGAACACCAGTCCAAAATGTCGTCTTATCCGTTAAGTATTGAGAGGGGAGTATTAGACCTCATTAAGGAGAGACTTGAAAAAACTAAACATCGACTCATATGTATCCGATGTGGCAAATGGGAAAGATTGGTTGAAACAAGAGAGGTAATGGAATCTATATCTTGTAAACGATGTGGTTCGAGGCTGATTACGACCACGTTTTCCTCTGATTATGAACTTTCAAAAATAATTTTGAATAAATTGAAGGGATCAGAAATCAATACCGAGCAAAATCACAAATTTGAAAGAGCATGGAAAACAGCATCATTGATTAACAACTTTGGAAAAAAAGCATTGACGGTACTTTCTGGTTATGGCATAGGTGTTGAAACAGCGGCTCGTATTCTGCGTAATTATGTCGATGATGAAAACTTGTACAAGAATATTTATAATGCAGAAAGACAGTATGTTACAACAAGAGGATTTTGGAACGATAGCTAGGCATTTATGTTAAGGAAGCAATATGCTGGTCAGATAGATAAAGTTAAAGCCTCTTCAATGCAAAGACTTGATTAAATTCATCAAATTAAGTATAGATAGATTTTTTATGCTTTTTAATTAAAATAAAAAGTTTTTTAGAGTAGACTTATTTTTAATGCAAAAACGTAATGTCATGAAAATAATATAAAAAATCTTTATTTGCGATGTTGCTTAATTTCATTATACCAGGTTTGAATATTGATAAGAATTTGCTCTCTATTTATTATATTTACTGCGGCTGTTATCTCTCCCATAGTCACTAATAATTTTTACGCCTATGCTGTACAGGCAATTTGGAGAGATTATGAAGATATGAAAGAACTAGTTAAAGACATAAGAAATGGAAACAAGAATGATGATAACATGGATTGGGATAAATTTAGAGATTCTACCGTATACAAGAATGAAAATGAGGATGTACGAGATTGTATAGATTTAGCTAATAAAGTAGGTGGAAAATTGGGCGATTATGAAATTGTACGTTGCTTTGATAATGCGAATTATTACAAGGAAAAATACACTGATGAAAAAGGTATTAAGAATGAGCAAGATGTAAGTAAGCAGCAGGAAGTAAATCAGAGTCAGAGTGAGAAAAATGTAAGTAAGCAGCAGGAAGCGAATCAGAGTCAGAGTGAGAAAGAGGGCGACGTAAGTCAGACACAGAATTCATCAGATGTTAATTCTCCCGAAGGGTGTGATTCTTCATATCCGGACATTTGCATTAGTATTACTTCCGCGAAGCTGAGTTGCTTTGACATTCCTTACAAATACTTTAAGGTATTACTACCTGATCGTCACGAATTTGATTCTGATGGAGACGGCATAGGTTGTGAAGGTTGATGTATGCGATTCAGTAACTCCTAGTGATTTATTTTTCGCATGTCCAACTTAGGCTTATCTTATTGTCGAATTATTTAGATCTTTTCTTCATTTAATTTGCAAGTCCCTACTAAATAGAAATTAGTTTTGTCGTGAGTTTCAAATAACGTTACCGTATATAATATAATATATTCATGTTTTCTCTAATGGGTATTGATCCTATGAAGCTATAATTTTACAATGGAATTCTTTGGATTTGTATTAAGACTAATGCACGAGCCGAAAGATTTCTGAAATGTAAAATCCAAGTATTAATATTCAGTCATTACATGTCTTTGCTTAAAGTCTTTTTGCTATTATAAAAGGTTAGTAATTAAGGTATCTTTTCTTAGCGTCAGCTCCAGTTTTCCTTCCCGCCCGGAATTTAATACAGCTCCTATAATCCTTATTCTGTCACCAACTTTCAGCCTTTCTAGTTCAGCGCTGCTATCACGCCAACCGACTAGTCGCATTTCACCCGTATCGTCTCCTATCAGGGTATCTGTGACCGAAACCAATTCACCATTCTTCGTGTTCACTTGTGTGGTATTTGGTTGTTGTAAAACAATTGATTCTATTATGTAGGAGTCGCCAACTGTCTTGATGTCTTTGATTTTAGAAACACATTCTTCAATTCCAGGAAGTGAATTATTTTCTACTAATTCTAAATACGAATCTTCCTTTAGAAATACCATGTTGCCAAATATCCTGCTAGGAATGCAGTCTATTACGGAATTCAGATTTACATTATTCGACTTTAATCCTTCAAGATTAACATAAACTAAGTTTTTGTCCTTATCTACGCCAATATAGTTGACACTATTATTATCACTTCTTCCATCAGATACTATTCGAATTGTATGAACCTCATAATCTTGAGGTTTTTCCTTCAACTCTATGATTGTACCTTCGTCACCATGAATCTCAAAGTCACCATTGCCATATTGCAAGTTACCATCTTTGATGCGAGCTCCAATGATTCTTATTGGAAAATTCACTTGAAAAAATCTGGGTAAACTATCTTCATCAACATTCCATAAAGCAACTCTTAGTTTCCTATCACCTGATTCATTTGATAACATTGTTTGTAATGATTTTTTCCTTTCGCCTCGGGAGTCAGAGAATTCTATTATCCTGGGAATAGAACTTATTAATCCGGATATTACCGCATTCTCTTTTTCTGCTCGAACGCTATCAATATTTGATGTAATACTATCTAAATCTGGAATGCTGGTATCATTACCTTCGTAGGGATAAATGTTTCCCCCCTCCCCAATATTTATTATAGGTTTTCCATTGAGGGCACTTTTAACATAGCAATTCTTTATTTGGATTAAATCCCCGGGTTTGAACGCGTTTTCCTCAATCACGTGTGTTAAATTATCCCATAGTCTTGCCTTTATGCTGCCACCAGCGTCATAGACAGAAATAGTTCTACTTTCAATTCTTTCATTCGTATCTTTTTTTGTAAAAACCCTTATAGGATAAATACTGAGAAGTCGTACGGTTAGGTCTAGATCTCTTGCGCCGATATACAGATCTTTAAT
>VBPR01000192.1 GCA_005877345.1 Nitrososphaerota archaeon | reverse complement strand
GATACTCTTTTAATCTAAACTCAATATCTTTGGCTGTCAGATCCTCCATGCTGGGCGAACCTATATCAAAGGATATTTGGTTAGGGTCAGCTTTAACATTTGTTATAACAAAATCTGCATATTGATTTGTAATTTCGTTGACCCAGTAATTGACTTCATCCGTCCCTTTTGCATTTGAAACCTTAAGTTCGACCTTTACCGGCTTAAACTTTGATGCGCCTTCCAAATAGTCTTTGCTACCCTCGTCTATATTATATCCTGTACCCGACAAGACTTATCTGATGTTATATACAATTCATCATTAATAAGCAGTTTGTTGATTGAATTACTCTTTTATTATTTTATTTAGGACAAGCCCATTAGCTCGTTGCTGCATCGAGTCTAGGCTTAATTATTATGATTAATTATTATGATTTATATTTATTGTCCTTACTCCTATTAGTAATAATTATGAAAGCAAAGTGCGGTCATGTGACAGAAAAATGGTATGCTGATGCACATGGTGGATTATGTAGAAAATGTCATTCCAATTTTTCATTTCTCCTAGAATTAGAACAAAAATATGGTGAAGATGCATTAGTAGAATACTGGTATGCCAAGATACTTACTTATCCATCAGAAACTAAGGAAGAGGTAGTCTGCTTCATAAATCATTTGGTAGAGTTCTATCAACAGAAATTGATAGAGATTCCTTCAAAGAAAAATTATATCAAAAAAATGTTGTACATGTTACGATCTATAAAAGAACCATTTGATATACAAACATTAAGATGATTTTATTTAGTACAGAATACTGGGATAATTTCGAATCATTTTTGACATAATCCAATCCATTTCAACAAATTTTGCCATAAAGTATAGTATAGTAATTAAAGGATAAATGCTTTTAACACTGTATCTGTTTACTAATTATGGTAAAGTCTAGGTCGGGTTCGGTGGAACTGATAAGCCTAGCACTCTAATTTTGGAACCCACCCTATTATTTGCGGGTTCGGTGGAAACCATTTGGAATTTCACACTAGTTCATTCTTGTAAAAAATTGGAAAAATAAGGAATAAGTCGCATGAATAGATGATATTATGTCCCATGAGGGATGGGTTTATTTTTTATTTTATTGTATTCTTGACTCTCTCATTGGGGTTTGTAGAAGCTCTCCGATTTCGTTATGCATCTTTAGGAGATTCAATCCTTTTTCGGTCGTTTTGTAGGTTTGTGAACCTTCTAAATATTCTATTAAATTATTTTCAATAAGTACAGAAAGATATTCTTTTAATTGAGCGTAGCTAAGAAAGGCTTTGTACATAATTCTTGTTTTTGTTGCACTACCATTTGCGGCTTCTAGGATCATTGACACTATTTCTGTTCTACTTCTGTATTTCATATTTAAGGATGTGATAAATTTACTATTTTAAGATATTGGCACAATGATCTAGAACATAACGAGATTCTACACAACTCTAATTGAGATTCAAAATGATAACAATCGAGTGCCGTCGTTACTGATAAATCAATCCTCTAAGGCGCCTTTTCAACTCAGCAAGATTTGGCTTTATTGCTATTTGCCGGTCCACAATTTCTGTCTAGATAATCAGCTATCTCGTCAAATGAGGCACCAGAATCATTCATCTCTATCAGTAATTCTTTACTGATACCGGCCTGTCTCAATGCGACTAAGGCAGCATATAATCTTCTTTCTGCGTTGGTGATGCATTTGCCATCCCAGCCATAATAAGACATGATGACACCCATAACACATCTTCCACTCTGTCCGTCGGTATATTGCTTTCTAATGTGTTTAAACTGTTTTCCATATGTCCGTATTATTTGAGAAATAGATGATTCTTGGTTTGACATGTTTCCATTTAAGATACTCCC
The DNA here is from genome assembly GCA_005877345.1 of Nitrososphaerota archaeon. Taxonomy (GTDB): domain Archaea; phylum Thermoproteota; class Nitrososphaeria; order Nitrososphaerales; family Nitrososphaeraceae; genus TA-21. The sequence continues at coordinate 3,479 of VBPR01000192.1, read as the reverse complement.
ATGATCCAAGCCTAAATCCACCCGAAACGATCAATATATAGTGACAGATATGTTACGGGCTCGGAGGGATTTGAACCCTCGACCTGACGCTTAGGGGGCGTCCGCGCTATCCATTTTGCGCTCACTTCAACCCTTGAAATGAACTGCGCTACGAGCCCTTGAATTCTGAATAGCAATGTTAATTTAAATATTCATATTGGAGATCCGATTTTCATCCATCTTGCATTTTTGAAATTGTACAAATTGATAATTCAATAACATAATTTTCTTCTAATTCAAGTAAAAGGTATACAGCATCTTTTTATATATCGTTCTAAATCCTAACCTTTTGTAGAATTCTTCATATCTTTCTTTAGTCAAGGTCTGCACAATCATTGAATTGTAGTCATTAATCTTTGCCATTTTTACCGCATTGCTAATCAATTCTCTTGCTACACCCTTCCTTCTAAAATCATGAGCGGTTCCCAAACAGTACAAACCAATACTTTCATTTTTTTCAAATAATAAACAACATCCTGCAGGATACTTTACTTGATTTAGGTAATAATGTGCTACGAATAATCTAAGTTTTTTAAATTGTTTAGAAATAATGGTTCTTACTTCATCTTTTATATTTAGTGAATCGAAGGATCTACAAAAAACATCAATCCACAAGTTTAAGGAATTCTTATCAATAATATCAATTTCAATATATTTATTACTGTGCATAACATATTTGTTAACATCAAGACTCAAGATTTTCATAGTGCCGAATTTAGGTCTATTCAACCTAGCAGAATTTTCATTATTGCAAATCATATGTATATGATAACTATTTAGGTTATAGTTGTAATTAGTCTTTATATAATTTAGGATATCATCAAAATTATTACACCAATTCTTAATATTCAATCTATTAAAAAAATAATCATCTCCTAGTTTAGGATTGGAAAATAATTCTACGCAATCTATTTTTTTATGAATTCTACTCCACAGAGAACAAAAAGATGATTCATTATCATCGGTGTATTCAATACCTAAGTCCAAAAATTTTCATCATCTTTTTTGCTTCATTCATTTTATCTACCTCCGTTACTGTATCTAAGAATAACCGTAATGCATTGGGCGTATCTAGATCATCCTCAATATAATCTTTAAATTTTTTTATTGTATCTGATTCTTTTGGATAATTAACTTTCTCACTCGCAATATCATAGTCTTCATTCTCATAATCTGAGCTTAACACTAAATCCCTAATCATATTATTTATTCTGTCGAATTTATTTAAATCTGAGAATTTAAAATTCATTAGTTTCTTATAGCTGTGTGAGTAAAAATAAAGTTTCAGAGTATTTGCATCGTATTTTTTCAATAGTTCTCTGATATAAATTACATTACCAGAAGACTTTGACATCTTTTTATTCTCAATATCCAAAATACCGACATGCACCCAACACTTTACAGGTCTTTCTTTCCGTGAAAGTGCTATCAAATTTGAGAGCAACATTTCATGATGTGGATAGCATAAATCAATACCCCCAACATGTATATCATAATTACCATTAAAATGGAACATTGCCACCGCTGTGTCCTGCGTATGCCACCAAGGGGTTCCATCTCCTAAAATCTTATCATTAAATTCTGTTCCATAGTAATCGCTAGTGTTCCATAAAAAATTATCTGTAACGTTTCGTTTATTAATATCAATGTCATATCTTTGGTCCGATAATTCACTTTTGGATAAATGTGAAAGAGCACCATATGCTTTGAATTTGGAGGATTCTAGGTATACGTTTCCATTTACAGAATAAGCCAACTTCCTCTTGATCAGTACCTCCGTCAAATCCATTGCTTCTTTCACATAATCACTAGTTTTAGCATATGTCAAATCGCTGATTTCAAGTTTCTTCAGATCATCAATAAATGCCTTAAATATAACATCAGGGCTGATATTATTATTTTCGTTTAACTTTGGGTCGATATCAGTAACGTTTACTATTACATGAGGAATATAGTTTCTTGATTTTAATAATCTAATTATTAGATCTACCATAACAAATACTCTTGCATGTCCTAGGTGACAATTGTCATAAAGAGTAGGACCACAAACAAAAATTCTAATTACCTTGTTTGTAGGCTTCAATGAAATATTATTTTTTGTGAGTGTGTCAAAAATTCTCAATCAACTAATCATTGAGATAACAAAATATTAATTGTTATGCAAAATAGCACCTTTGTTTACAATTGAAAACGGGTAAACATTTTTCAATACTCTCTATCTATATTGCTAATGCCTAAATTATGAATAGTAGAGAGAACCGGACTCAACTTTTTCCTATAATGCTGGTTAATTTTATTGGTACCCTAGGATTTAGTATTGTTTTGCCTTTCCTAGTGTTTTTAGTCATGAAATTCGGAGGTAATTCTATAGTTTATGGTTTATTGGCAGCAACTTACCCTGCTTTCCAGCTTATTGGAGCTCCAATTTTAGGAAGGTGGTCTGATATTTATGGAAGAAAAAAAATTCTTTTGTTAAGCAACGTAGGTACAGCAATTGGTTGGATATTATTTCTTTTTGCTTTAATTCTGCCTTTTGGTGGGAGCTTTGTTATTAACTCCATCTATCTTGGAACAATTATTATTATTGTTCCATTGCTTCTCATATTTCTTGCGAGGGCAATTGACGGGATTACTGGTGGAAATATTTCGGTTGCAAATGCCTACCTTTCTGATATTTCATCAGATGAAAGCAGGAGTAAGAACTTTGGAAAAATGGCAATATCTTCTAATCTGGGATTCATTTTAGGTCCTGCTTTAGCTGGAATTTTAGGTGGAACAATTTATGGAACAATACTACCAGTTCTAGCAGCGCTATTACTATCTTTGATCACGTTAGTTGTAATAGCCTTTCTATTAAAAGAATCCAGACCCATATCAAATCCAATATTAGTCTCCGAAGAAGGTACTATTCGAAAGGTTTTTTCGCAGGAGTGTAAAGATTGCTACGACCCCGTGAGCCCTGTTAAACCTAAAATGCGAGATGTTTTCAAATTAAAACACATTCCTTTTTTGCTTATATTGTATTTCTTGATATTTCTTGGATTCAATGTATACTATGCTTCATTTCCGGCTCACGCAGCTAATGATCTAAAATGGTCCATAACACAGTTGGGGATATTTTATGCAGTATTAAGTGGAATAATGGTCTTCATTCAAGGACCTGTATTACGTAAAGCATTAAAAAAATTTTCTGAGGAAAAACTAATTATTATTGGTAGCATAATTTTAGGTACAAATTTTGTTTTATTTGTTTCAAATAACATTACATCTGTATATGTGGCTGTGATTTTATTTGCACTTGGTAACGGCCTTATGTGGCCCTCTTTTATGTCTATACTTTCAAAACGCGCAGGAACAGTACTTCAAGGAGCGGTTCAGGGTGTTGCAGGTAGTTTTGGGGGCTTAGCAAGTATCATTGGGTTAATTGCGGGAGGACTCTT
>VBPR01000191.1 GCA_005877345.1 Nitrososphaerota archaeon | reverse complement strand
AATCAAACGTTTTACCATCATCAATTAAACTTGTAACCGTGTGAGGAACATTATCCTTGTTAGTCCATTCTACTCCTCCATCTTTTGGAGCTTTTATATTGGCCGGATCATAGCTGGGATTTCCCTGTGCAGACGCACCGGGAAGAATAGTGGCTTTAATGGGATTTGTAATGTTTCTAATTGGAGCGGTTTCATTCTGTTTTACTTCGCCCTTAATGTTTTCTTGTGGGGCCTTTGGTGTAACCAATCCGAATACATAAAATGTTGATCCACCAACTATTGCTGCGATTACGAATATTACTGTTATTGCCTTAAGGTAAGGTGTCCTTTTATACGACGCAACAGTAAGTACTGTAGCGGGTATTGAAATTATCAACATAAGTCCAATATAAACAAAGATGCTGGGTATAGTAGTTCCAATAGTAATAGCGGCTGCAATTCCGAAGGTAACAAGGAAACCTAATGTAATGAAGGTAGCAGATTTGGCTCTTCCTGAGGTTGGGAATCCATCTTTAAATATACCAGCTGTTAGAAATATTAATCCAATGAACATTGTAAGAAGACTAACGGCATGCATTCCCTCTACAAATGTATGTGCAATCCCAGCAAGTGAAATACCAACCCCGACAATACCGATAACCGTAAGTCCTATCCCTGGAGTTAAAAGGTCCCAATCAGACATTCTTTGGTACGTGAACTCAAGCTCACATAATTAATCTTTTCTTGCAATTGTTTTCAAATATTTCATAATTTTTTTGACATGAATTTTTAACAATCAAAATTTCTCTCAACGAATAGTAGATCCATTGGAGTTTTATGATTTAAATTCGATCAAATTTTTTATTTGAATCACAAGTAGAACGAAATAATTCTAAACATTTCCCAATTTGATTTAAACAAAAGAATCATCTGAAGATATATTAAAACATGTCAAAGCACTTATATTCAAGCAAGATAAGCTTACCATCGTATTTACAAATATGAGGGTTTGAAAATGCCTAATACTGGTATAGTAAAATATCATGTTAAACTTAAGTTCGAAGTTGATGGCATAGTAGAAAAGGCCGATATAATTGGCGCAATATTCGGCCAGACAGAGGGATTACTAGGCCCTGAGATGAACCTAAACGAGTTGCAGAAAATGTCAAAGGTTGGGAGAATTGAAGTAAATGTTGATACCAAATCTAATACAACTAAGGGCGACGCTTTGCTCCCTATGAGCACTGACATATCTACTGCTGCATTGATATCTGCCGCGATTGAAAGCATAGATAAAGTTGGACCCTTTCAGGGTAAGTTTCTCTTAGTCGGTATAGATGACATACGAGCTATCAAGAAAAAAGTTATTGTGGATAGAGCCAAAAAAATAATTCAAGAATGGGCGACCAAGACAATAAGTGAAGGAGAAGAAATGCTACGCGATGTATATGACGCAAGCAAACCAGGAAAACTAACCACATTTGGAAAGGCTCAGTTAGCGTGCGGTACTGGAGTATTTGATTCGCCGTACATTATTCTTGTTGAAGGTAGGGCCGACGTGATTAACCTTTTACGTGCAGGTTTTGATAACTCTATTGCTATTGAAGGAGCCAAAATTGATGAAACAATAACCAACCTCACATCAGGAAAGAAGGTTATAGCATTTTTAGATGGTGATAGGGCTGCTGACTTGATCTTGAAGGAATTGCAAGGTTTGGTTAAAATTGATAAAGTTTTGAGAGCACCAGATGGCAAAGAAGTGGAGGAGTGCACTCCGTTGGAAATATCTGAGATACTAAAAGACGTAATTGAACCTACAGGCGAGCAATACGATGTTCCAGCTCGACATCAAAAGAGCGTAAAGAAGTCAAAAAATTATGAAAATAACAATACAGCGTCTGAGGCCTCTTCAAATTTTAATAATGATGATAATGCGGTAGACGATCCACAAATCGCGTCAGTTATCAAAGAAGTATATCCACAAATCAATGAAACTTTGGAGGCAATGATATTGGATAATTCGATGCAGGTATTGTTGAAGATCCCAGTATCAGAAATAATCAAAAGATTGGACTCCTTAGAAGGTGCTAGATTTCTAGTTCTGGATGGAATTATTACACAACGACTTATTGATGCGGCATATAGGGCAGGAATTGAGTTTGTAGTAGGGCATAGAATGGCAGAATTGAAAAAATCACCAGAAATTACAGTAAGAACTTTTGATCAGATAGGTATTGGCAACTAAAGAACGATGCAAGATATTAAGTATGATTACGTCATAACGCTAGCTAAACTATTGCTTAAAGGTGCGAAGGATAATTTCATTGAATTTACTAGTACTGACGTTGGAATAGAAATAAACAAGTCACAACAGGCGGCCTCAAAAATAATTTTGGAATTGCAGGAAATGAAATATGTAGAACGAGTCAAGAAAGGACACGGCTATATGATCAGGGTAACAGAAGAAGGTCTTTCATTCGTTAAGAAAATGTCTGACTATCTTAACTTGGCAGTATATTCATCGCCTGGAAATATTCATTTTAATGGTATTTTGGTCTCTGGAATGGGAGAAGGAAAGTACTATATGAGTCTTGAAGGCTATCGTAAGCAGTTTGAAAAAAAGATTGGGTATATCCCTTACCCAGGCACTTTGAATATTAAAATGATTGATTCGCTGTCGTTAGAAAATAGAGAAAAAATTGAATGTTTTCGTTATCAATTTATTGATGGTTTCAGTGATTCCGAACGAACTTATGGTTGGGTCAAGTGTTACCCTACAACATTAAATGGCGATGAAAATATTCAATCAGACTTATTGATTCTTGAACGAACACACCATGATAAGAACATGTTGGAGATTATAGCTCCTGTTAATATCAAACAAGTACTGCATCTAAAGAATGGTGACAATGTTAAGGTTACCTTGCAGAATTCAAAAAGAAGAACAGAATCATATATCATAAATTGAATGGCCCAATTCTTCTTTAATTTGGGTACTTTTAGAGCCGGGGATTGGGGTGTTTAAGCGAATTATTCTCGTATTTATTCCTCTTTTCGAACAATTCACAGCAATTTCTCTTTCAGTGTGTATTTGATCATATCCTAATGCAATAATATCTGGCTTGACAAATTCTACAGTATCGTATAACGTACCTTCCCTTCCAATGATTGCATAATCAACGTATCTAATGGACTCAACCAGCTCTCTTCTAAGAAACTCGTCATGGTATATTTTTCTATTTTTGTTTATTTTAAGTGCAGTTGAACTCCTTGCCACCACAACAATCAATATGTCACCCTGGCTTTTTGCATCCTTTAATGTATGAATGTGACCTGGATGAACAATATCAAACACTCCGCCAATCAATACAATTTTTAGTAAACCTCTGCCAAGGAAAGTTAACCTGAGAGGATTAGATTTTTCTACAAAACCATTTTCAATCATTTCGTCAATTTTTAGATTAAACATATCTTCTGAAATTGTAGTTCTATTCTTCAGATATTCTAATGGCAAAATATCCGAATCGAGTGAAGCAACATAGATGGCTGTCAGAATAGCTTTATCCAAAGGTTCTAACATAATTTCGACATTATTTAAGTAGCAATGTCTATTTAGTTCTATTCTCTATTTGCAATGTTCTTTAAACAAGAAACTTTTTGCATCAGCTGACCAAAAGTTGATTTTATGGGTTAGAATATCTTTAATACATCAAATACAGAAGGATTTAGGATAGATGAGGAATGAAGGAGCAGAAATATGAGACTCAATTCTAAACACAGGGCCTTTTATTTTGTAGCAAGACTAATACCTAAATAATGCAAATTAGAAAAAATAGTAGATGACAATTTCGCAAGTGGGTGCATATCCATTATCCAAGGGTATTAAAATAACAACCATTGATAGAAAAGAAATTTCAAGCGGGACAGCCTTGATAAAGCGTGGCTTTGCACACATGCAAAAGCACGGTGTAATAATGGATGTAACCAACGTAGAACAAGCTCAAATAGCCGAAGATGCCGGAGCAGTCGCTGTCATGGTCTTGGACAAACTTCCATATGATGTAAGACATGCAGGTGGAGTGGCTAGAACGGCAGGTGTTAAAGTAATTCAAGCAGTATTAGATTCTGTGAGTATCCCAATAATGGCAAAGTGTAGAATAGGACACTTATCTGAGGCTGGTATTCTTGAAGAAATGGGAGTTGATATGATCGATGAGAGTGAAGTACTTAGTCCTGCTGATGAAAGTAGGCATATTTGGAAGTGGAATTACACAACACCCTTTGTGAATGGAGCTAAGAATTTGGGTGAGGCACTACGCCGGATAGAGGAAGGTGCTTCAATGATTAGAACAAAAGGTGAGCCAGGGACAGGGGATGTTTCACATGCAGTAACCCATATAAGAATGGTGAATAACGAAATCAAAAAGATAAAGGGAATTTACGATAATAACGATGATCAAGAACTAATTAAGATTTCAAGAGAGTTACAATCCTCCTATGAGATAGTTAGAGAAACGGGGAAGCTTGGAAGATTGCCTGTTGTGAATTTTGCCGCAGGGGGAATATCTACACCAGCTGACGCTGCCCTGCTAATGAAGCTAGGTTGTGATGGAATTTTTGTAGGTTCCGGAATATTTAAAGCAGAAGATCCACTGGAAAGAGCAAAAGCTGTTGTTATAGCGACTACTTATTTTGACGATCCCAAGACAGTTCTAGAGGCACAGAAAATGATTGATGAAAAAAAATCAATGATTGGTCTTGATACCAAAAACTTGAATTTAAGAATGCAAGAAAGAGGACCTACAGTTTGAATGAGTTATTAATCGGAGTATTGGGTCTTCAAGGCGATATTGAAGAGAATATCAAAGCAACAACAGATGCATTTAAAGAAATGAAAATTAAAGGCAAAGTCATTCCTGTTCGTTATCCTGAAGAGTTTATGAAAGTTGATGGCTTGATTATACCAGGCGGTGAGAGTACCGTAATGGGATTACATATTGCTATAAAGAATGGATTATTAGACGCAATTACAAGAATACTACAAGAGGGATTACCTGTAATGGGAACATGTGCCGGTATGATTATTTTGGCTAAGAAATCTTATGACAAGATTGTTGGAAACAAGAAACAATTATTGCTAGGCGCTTTAGATATTGAAATTGAGAGGAATTCTTTTGGAAGGCAGTATGATTCATTTGAATCAAACTTAGATATATCGGGTATAGGAAATGATTATAAGGGAATCTTTATACGTGCACCTACTGTAATTTCGATGGGTCCACATGTGCAAATTTTGAGTAAGTTTGATGGAAAAATAGTAGCTGTAAAGCAAGAAAATATAATTGGGACTTCTTTCCATCCGGAATTATCAGGTGATTACAGGGTGCACAGATTTTTTATCGAATCGATAACAAATTTGAAGAAGACAAAAAATTAA
>VBPR01000190.1 GCA_005877345.1 Nitrososphaerota archaeon | reverse complement strand
TCTGATTCACCTGCCCACAGAATGGAATATCAACGTGTCATACTGAGAGATCTTTATGTAAAAGACGTTATGAAAAATCCAATCAATAAACTTTCAAAAAATCTGTCTATAGAAGAAGCACTTCAAATATTGAATAGAAATAACAGTAGAATGATTATGGTAGTTAGTGAAAATGACAAACTTGAGGGTGTTGTATATAGATACAAACTTTTTGAGTTCCCTGAAGAATATCGTAAGTCTATTAATTTAGAAAATATTATGATAAAAGATCCATTTTTTGCTTACACATCTGATTCTCTTCACCATGCATTACTTAGACTTTCGTCAAATGACCTTCAAGAAATGCCCGTCTTGTCAAATGAAGATCATAAAGTGATTGGCATAGTAACAATTGCAGATTTGGTAAAACTATATGATAATCAGGTAGAAAAGATAATAAAGTCCAGGGACCAGAACAGTTTCGGTATTGATGACAATAACAGTCGAATCGAGAAGAACAAAGATCGTGATATCACGGACAAAAAGATAGATTAGAAATATACGATGACATAATATTCCACTACCTAGTCAAATTATAGTAATAAGAAATTTAGCGGATCTGATAAAGTTTAATATTTTTGTAAAATTACGAAATATCAACAAATTAACTGTGTGTTAGATCCCATACACATCTAAAAAAGATCACCTTCCTTGAAAATTGCGCTGTGCAACTAAAAATAGGTCATATATTTCACCTGAGATTTGTTGTTCTAGCTTCTTTTCGAGATCTTTCCATTCTACTTTGATTCCTCTCCATCCGTCTGTGTGCCATCTGCCAGTGAACAATGGCTCGTGCACCATCATTTCATTAAACGGATAAGGATTTACATAAAGATATGGTGATTCATATTGATCGTGTCCTGGGGAGATTCCCACGCCAATCTGTTGGTCATTTTTCTTCGTAAACCATTCTACTGAGAAATCAAATCCATCTGGCCACAAATGCACCTGAGTGAAGTGTCCAATTAATTTCATCCGAAATAATTCCAAACTTCTGTTAGCCTTTGTCGCAAATGCAAGGTAGTCGAACAAGTCTTCAGTATTAAGATTTGTCAAACGAGGAGTCTGTGGAATATTAAGACCATATCTGGTAACAATATCTTGTAATCTTTCAATTATTTCATCACGAGTTAACTCGATAAGGTATCCTTGCTCATTATGAAAGTAAAGAAGCTCTGTGGTGACTAAATTTATTTTAATTTCTGTCATATTGTTTAAAAGACCAGTCGTTATCTCATCATTCTTTAAAAAGAGAGCATCGTGTCCATAGTGAGGTAACTCCTCTATTAGTTGCGATTTTAATTTAGAAACTATTTTACAAACATTCTGGAGATCCTTAATTTTGTCTACGAGGAGCAACATTCATTCATCCATTTACTATATTATTTCTTATCAGTCATTATCGATTTTAATTTTTGAAGGTGCCTCTGAAATCTTTGGTTGTGGTGACGCTATATGCACACATGGATCGCCCTTAAGTTGGCGCAAAAGTTTCATATCGTTATCTATCAAATCTCTAACAGACCTCTTGACATACCTCGATTTTAAGAATAGCTTTTCATTGTATTCCATATCCTCCGCAGTCCAACCTCTACTCCACCCCACGAACGCAAATGGTGGTAATGAAAATCCAAGCTCAGTAAAGAATACCATCATTTGACCTGCAACTTGTTGAATGTTGTCCTGTCCACCTGTTATTATGAAGCTTGCAACTTTGTTCTTTACTAGTACTCTGTCCTGTAAGGTTATTTGGTTTTGAACACAATTGAGACGTTCAGCCATTTTATAGTATAGTGATGAGGCGTTTCCCCATCTTATTGGTGTTGATAGGACTAAAATATCGGCCCATAGTATCAGCTTTCTGTAGACTTCATTCATGCCATCGTTACTATCCATCTCCGAAATTGAACATGGCCAAGTACAAGCCTGCTCATTTCTGCTATAGTATCCCTCGCAGTGTCTAAACTCTAAGTCACTTAGTTTTAACAGTACCGTACTAGCATTATATTTCTCACTTCCATATTCTAAGGCATCCTGCAAAGCTTCATCTGACGTGGATATCCTAGGCAAGTTTTGATTCATGTTTGTACAAGATATGCCAAGTATGTTTAAAGACGATCTGGTTGATTCATAACGAAGCTCTGCTAAATCCTGAAGTGGATTATCTTTATGTTCCGCCTTTAGAGGTAGCACTCTTGGTAACGCTGAAACAAAAATCTTATTGTCTTTGACCAGAGTATCATACAGGGCTTGTTGGTCACCAAATCCAGGGGGAGCAGCACCGGTTTTTACATTATACTCCCATCCATGCCATGGACAGGTAACATAGTAACCATCATACTTTTTTTCGACCTTGCCCTCACTTAGAGGTCCTCCTTTGTGTAAACATATGTTTCCGATAGTGCTAATCTCTCCGTCAATATTGAAGAGTAACACTTCCTTACCATTAATTGATATGACTGTGTGAGAACCAGGGGGTAGACTCTTGACATCCACGGATTCAACAAAATCCATGCAGTAGCCTAGCCATACATATTATTAACTATTCCTACCTGCCGCTAATCACTATCTTGCATTTCTTTTTTCACAATTATTCAGACCTTCAAACGTGGTCAGGGTTCCAATATCGCTTTTGCATACACCATCTTAAATGGCTTTGAGGCAATCACTACTGTGTCATATTTGTTAGCAATATCACCTAAAAAGTAGTTTTGTGGACCTATATTTCCTTTAAGTATACCGAGATCCTTACTATTTACTAAATCTCCTTTATTAGTAAAGTATACATGAAGCTCTGGTCCATTCGTTAAGTTAAAGTGCTCAAATCGTAGGAACTCATTATTATTTACAGACAGAATTCTTGAAATTCCACTGACTTTTGAGATGTTTCCAGAGTTTGTAAAATTACCACTTCTTAATTCATAGATTGATGCCATCTCTGTATTAGGCGGAGCCATTGCCTGTATAGTTTCATTTACCTTATTGTTTATTTGCGCAGCCCCCATCATAACCATGTTCTTATCTGTTTCACTCATGTTCTCCATGGCTGAGTTTCTTTGGTCCTCTGTCATATTATTAAATTGTTTATAGGCCTCCATAGACCGCTTTTTTAGCTCATCAGAATCTTCCGCAGCATTTGAATGAAAAGATAATGTTATTCCTAAAAGAGCCAATAATAAAATCAAGACACAAACCGACAATCTGTCAAAGTGGGTATTTTCAAACATTAAGTAAAGTTCTCCGACATCAATAGATAAAGTTTATTTTTGATTGAATTGTAGCCAAATCAAGAAAATCCCTTCTGTTTCTATCTTTGATTTAAATTTGTGATAATCATAAATTCAGTTACACTCTCTGTTAGCTGATACCTCCATAGAAAAGTGAAGACTATTGGACAGTTACCAGCTAAAATCTGATAATTCATTCCTATGCCGTTATTGTATGGTTTCCAGTGGCTCCATCTGGAAACGGTTTGTTGAATTCAGCTGTCTGTGTTTGCCCTGTCTTGTCGGTTGCTCTGACAATTATATTGTAATGTTCCTTACCTATCGGGGTAAAACCAGCAGTCCATAGAACCCATGTGTATTGAGATAGAGGGTTTTTGATAATAGCAGATTTCCAAGTTGCACCACCATCAGTGCTTACCTCAACTTTTGAAATTCCACGATCACCTCCGAATGCTATCCCTGCAATTGGGGCTTTTTGTCCAGGTACAATTTTTGGCATCTCATCTAATCTCCTAAATCTATCCCTTGCTTCTGCATCTCCAGGAATAAGTGTAGTTGAAGTAGTATGTACATCCGCATTGTTAGTCCAACCATTTCTTTGCCAATAGCCCTCATATACATTGTCAACAACCTCTATCTCTGTTATCCATTTGGGGTTCATCATACCATACAATCCCGGTACAATAGCCCTAACAGGAAACCCATGTTTTGCAGTTAAAGGAGCCAGGTTCATTTCGTATGCCAATATGGTTCCTTCCATAAGTCCTTTTTCTAATGGGATGCCAACATCGTAACCATCAGAGCATCTGAATGCTATGTATTTTGATCCTGGCTTGACTTTAGCTTTTTCGAGGATTTGCTTAAGCTTTACTCCCTTCCACAACGCATTACTTATCAAATCACCTCCAATCTTATTGCTCACGCATTGTAAGGTAGCATACTGTTCTACAGCAGGCATAGCCTTCAGTTCATCATAATTAACTGTAAATGGGTTATTGACCAAACCCTTTATGTTAAGGTTCCATGTTTTTTCATCGACCGCTGGAACTATGGGGTTTATATCAATTCTATAGAAGAGGTAAGTAGGAGTCACTTCGGAGGCAAGAAGTGGGGCTAACATAGGATCTTCAAATCCAACTGGTCTTGATTTTGGCTGTAATTGTGAAGACGATGCGAGCTCCTGTTCTTCTTGTCCTTGACTTTGTTCTGAAAACAAGCGATTTAATCCGAAATATAAAATCGGAAAAGCTACTGCTGAAACTGTAATAAATTGAAGAAAGTCCCTTCTACTAACGTTCCTCCGTTGAATGTTAGGAGGAGACTGATAAGCATTGACATCAGTGACTTCAGTAACCTTTTTTACTGGTTTACTGATCCTGAAGAAGGAAGCGAACACAAACCCAAACACAATTTGAGGTATGGCTAACGAGATTGCTAGGATAGGAACTGAGATTGCTCCAGTAGGGGATCTCAACTGGATTGTTGTTACTAGCGCAACAGATATGATAAGTAAGATGATGTATGCAACTAACGAAGATAGTAATGCCTTCCTTACATAGCCGCTCTTTTTTGATTTGATGTGAATTTTATCTATGATAATTCCAAACAGACCGTATAAGATGAAATTAATTATAATGGCGGCTGTAAAAGCAGAATATTTTGCAAGAGGTCCAAAGTTCTCGACTGCTTGTGACTCGAACTCTCCTGGGGTGAGTGAAAATAAAGTCTGCGACGCAAGCTCAGGAAGAAATGGCCCTCCAGCAAGTGATCTGATTAGCAGTGAAATTCCAATAGCTAGCGCACCAGCAACTATTCCTGCAATAAAAGACCTTCTAAGTTGGTGACCTCCTGTAGCTGTCACGATTTTATTTTAAGAGTAAATGATTTAAGGTTTTCCACATCTCATTTTCCTATGAATTTAAGAAAATAGTATCCACTTCCATATTGAAATTAATGGTGGTTTATTTTTCAGGTACAACTGTACTATTTGAAATATTCTGTTTCATCATTTGCATCATCTCTTTTTCGTGCATCTTAATCCCTCCTTCTGTCATATTAAGTTGCATCATTGCTCCTTTCGTATTGCCTTCCTTGAGATCCATTATAGCTTCCATTAAATGCATCTTGGCATTGTCAAGTGAGGATCCAAAAGTCATATTCCTAGTACTTATTGTCATATTTTTTCCGTTACTAGTTGTCCTGTTATCGTTACTCTGCACACCGTTTGTATCCTTTTGATCTTGAACCAAACTGAAGACGGGATCCACTAAAAACGTGGACTTTCCAAGATGCAATGACAACATTAATCCGATAAATAGTAGTAGCACTATTGTAGCATTTTCATTCATAAAAATTTGATCGAAACCTACGATATAAAGAGTACGAAATTCTAAAAAAATACCCTCCCAGTAGAAAGAAACAATCCAATATCTGACAAATCATATCATCTAAATATTCAAACATCTATACTACGACGATGCATTGGACACCCTCGTCATATACTTCGGTCGGAGCCAGTTATGGTAAAGTCGTACGCAGTGTCAAGATGAAGCCGTCAGCAGAATCGATTCATACTTTTGATTCTTTTGGACGAGTACTTTACAATGACATCATATCAAATGTTGACATTCCGGCTAGAAACTCTTCTCACATGGATGGATTTGGCGTACGGTATGTAGACATAAAAGAGACTTCTCGCGATCATCCTGTTATTCTCAAAGTTGCACGTCAAATGAGATTTGATTTTTTGCCAAATCCTTTCTTACATAGACGAGAAGCCATTAGGATTTCTACTGGTG
>VBPR01000189.1 GCA_005877345.1 Nitrososphaerota archaeon | reverse complement strand
TGGAGTACATACCATACGGTGAAAAATGGTTACAATATTCATTAAGAAGAATTAGGGAGAGAAAAAGAAATATATTTTTACTTGCCAGATCCCTGATAGAATCTTGAACGCATTGATTCACCAATATCTTTGTACATCTAATTATTATCTCCGTTGTTACATTGTTATTATCTACTTTTTAGTGATGAGTGAGAATTAATAGTATGGCGTTTAAGAATGAAGATACGTTTCAGACCTTTCTTGATCGTAGTCAGGAGAATCGATTTCATAGCCGATATGAAAAGGAGGTTAATTTGGTTTCTTCTGAATTTGGAAAAACCTATCCTGTTATTATTGATGGTAAAAAGATCTATACATCAGAAAGCATGATTCGCACGTCCCCAACAGATAGAAGAATAATTTTGGGATATATGAGTAAAGCCAATTCAACACATGCAAAAAAAGCAATTCAGGCTGCAATGAATGCGTTTGAAAATTGGAGTATAATAGATTATAAAAAAAGAGTAAAGTTGTTTAGAAAAATAGGTACCATTATAAAGAAACGCAAATTTGAATTATCCGCATTGCTTACTTTTGAAAATGGCAAGAATAGATATGAATCAATAGCCGACATAGATGAAGCGATTGATTTTATTATGTACTATTCAGATGAGATGGAAAGAAACAATGGGTTCGTCACTAGGAAGTTGCGAAGTTCAAATGAGCAGAATACAAGTATGATGAAACCATATGGGGTATGGGCTGTTATTGCGCCTTTTAATTTTCCAGCAGCAATTTTAATAGGTATGAGTGTTGGGTCGCTTATAACTGGTAACACAGTAATTATAAAACCAGCCAGTGATACCCCAATTATCGGTTATAAGATTGTTGAGATTATGATTGAAGCAGGAGTCCCTAATGGAGTAATAAATTTTGTTCCAGGATCAGGTGCGGAAATTGGAAGGACAATAATTGAGAGTAAAGAAGTAGCTGGTATTGTATTTACTGGATCTCGAGAGGTAGGCTATAGGTTAATCAGTGAATCGAGCAAGACAAAGCCGCGCCCAGTAATTGCAGAACTGGGAGGAAAAAATGCGACTATCGTGACAGAAACTGCAAATTTAGACATGGCAGCTGAAGGAGTAGCTAAGGCAGCGTTTTCATTTTCAGGACAAAAATGCAGTGCATGTTCGCGTGTTTATGTTCAGAGGAATGTTAAATCTCAATTCTTATCAAGGCTAGTGGAAAAGACAAAGAAACTAAGAGTTGAGAATCCCAAAGAGAGAGAAAGTTTTGTGGGACCAGTGATAAATTTAAATGCATACAATAATTTCAAGAAGTATTCTAAGCTTGCCGTGAAAAATGGTAACATTCTTTCAGGAGGTTCAGTACTACAAAGTGAAGAGTTTAGACATGGCTTTTACGTGGAACCTACTATTGTAGACGGGCTACCAACACGTCATCCTTTACTTAAAAAGGAACTATTTGTTCCTATTTTATGTATAACAGAATATGATAAATTTGATAATGCAATTAAAATGACAAACGAATCGGAATATGGGCTTACGTCTGGAATTTACAGTAACAAAAGGGAAGAAATTTTGAAATTTCTTCAAGTTATAGAGGCAGGAGTTGTTTATGTAAACAGGAAAAAAAGTTCAACAACTGGTGCCATGGTGGGACGCCAGTCCTTTGGAGGTTGGAAAGATTCTGGAACTACGGGAAAAGGTACGGGTGGCAGATATTATCTTACACAATTTATGAGAGAGCAGAGTCAAACTGTTGTGGAGTAGGCTGACTTAATTAGAAATACAATTCGCGTAAAATCCTGAGCATAGCTTCTTGAAAACTTAATACTGGTAGGGGTTTTGGACAATGAACAAGAACAGCAACCAACATTTACCCACCAGTTGGATTTTAATGTTAATATAAAATGTTCAACAAATTTTATAAGGATGTGTGATTGTGCTTCATAAATAATGAATCCTATTGCATCAAGTCGCTTTTATTTTCAATGATAACAACTACCTCCACCGATTTTTTGATAATACTTTTGATGGTAGTCTTCTGCCGGATAAAATGTACTTGCCCGTACAATTTCTGTAACTATTTTGTTTTGAAACTGATTTGAGTCATCGAGCTCTTGTTTTGATTTTTTTGCAATACTCTCCTGCTCTGGGGTATGATAAAAAATAATAGAGCGATATTGAGACCCAATGTCGGGACCTTGTCTATTCTTAGTTGTTGGATTGTGAATGGACCAAAACAAATCTAAAAGTTCTTCATAAGAAATTTCTTTGGGATCATATTTTACCTGTAAGGCTTCAGCATGGCCTGTTCTATCAGTACAAACATCCTCATAGGTTGGGTTTGGAAGATTTCCTCCAATATATCCAACTCTTGTGGATTTTACTCCTTTTGTTTTCGTGAACGCTTCCTCTACACCCCAGAAACAGCCAGCAGCAAATGTAGCCATCTCAAGATCATTTTCATGCATAGCATAAATTAGTAATTCAGAGCCCTAAAACTTTTTTCCGTATGTCTTGAGGTCGGGACATATTTCAAATTCTTTGAGCAGAATTCCTGGGTCAAGTTTCACTTTCGTGATCTTATTGGTTTGAACCTAAGATGTAGATGACAACACGGACAAAATGATCCGTCATGAAAAAAATACACCGAACACCTTCTACAATATTTGACTCCATCACTGTAGCTTGCTCCTAATATTCCTATTTCATCACAAATATGTTTGCAACCCATTCTATAAAATTACTAGAATCATTTTATAATGTTGAATATACCTGGCCGGGAGTGGGTGTTAAGAAGAGACATGAATTTCAAATGCTACATCTTTGACATTTAAGGTAATTATGAGAAAAAATAAAATAAATTATTTCAGATGTAAACATTATCTTTTACAAATTTCTGTAGTTTGACTATTGCTTCCGAAAGTGGTTGATTAGTACCAAAAATTATCAATGTGTGATTACCAGTCTTATTATCCGGCCAGTACTTACCTTTGCAGTACGAGCAAGTGTTATAGGTGAAATTGTACTTGCTAAGAATATTAAAGCCGCTCTTTGGGAATTTACTTTCATAATAGCCCAGGCATCCGGGATGCATTATTCCGTCGTTGTCCAAATTATTCGATACCTGATGAGTTGGAGAATAAAATCCACCCACTACCTCATTACCCGAAGACCTTTCATCCGTTACCGAAATGCTACCTTTCATCCAATCATATATAGTATCTACAATACTGTAATTTCCTACTGGTAATATTTTTAATTCAGATGCATCAGAATAATTCATCTTTCCAGTGGTATAAATCACATCTCCAGAGCTATCCTTTACATTGATAGTATGAGGATGCGGTGTATCCCAAGGGGCATCTGCATTAAGAAACAATACGGCTGCTCCTTTAGGAATAACTACGTGCGTTGGCACATAGTCTGGATTATGATCTGTAATATGTTTATGTTTTTCTTTAGGCCATTCTTCATGCGCTTCATTAGCAATAAGAATTATGAAAAAACCAACAGATTTGGGCAGATGCATAGTTTCTGTATCATATACTGATTTGGCCTGTGGAATATCTAATACTTCTTGTTCTTCCCCAAAGGACTTATTACTAATATTCAATACCAGCATTAGTATTATTGAAATCATGAATACTGAAATAATATGAATATTTTTGTAAGACTTGTCCATTTTCCAAGATACCCAGTTACCATTCACAGAAATCTCTTACTTTTAAAAAATGTGTATCTTCAAAAATTTCAACATATTCAAAATTATTCCAATTCATTTCGTCGTCATGAAATTTACATCTATCTATTGCTTTTTGTAGAATTTCCATAGGTTCCGGTCTCCTATTCAACTATCAATCAAATCTCTAACATGACAAATAAGCAAATCGTTTATATTTTTTTTATATTTTGATAGTATTCGACTAATAAAATAATACTTGACCCTCCTTATATCAAATTATTTGCCAAATGAAATGTGTCTATTGGAAAATTTTCTAAATTGTCTCATAACATGACTAACATATTCGCGTTAATCATGAAAAACATTTAAAATTACTAGCGGACCTAATTTTTTTTCTCGATTTTCTAAATTAAAATTCATGGAGGAATCAAACCTCGTTCTTTTGTTTTGCAATGTTGTAATGTATTTTCCATTTCTGCGATTTACCTTCCTCATAACTACGACGTGATCTTTCTAATCAAATTTTGTTATGGAAAAGTGACTACGGTTCACAAGTCTGACGAATTAGAAAAAAGTGTAACTATAGTACGATAACACATGATTTCTTCTTATAACAAATGTTTCTCATTCCAATGTGTCACAAACTCTTGAATATTGTCTCTGAAATCTTTCGTTGAGCGCATTAGAAAAGAGTGTCCAAATTCCCAACCTAACCTATCACATGTTTTACATTCACTTTCATATTGGGAGGAATAGCCATGAGCTTCACCTACTATACATTTTGAAGGACTGTCAAGACTAAAGTACCATTTCCACCATCCCAAAGACAGTGGAAATGGAAAACCTTCTTGTTGTAAAGACTTAATTCTATCTGCCCAATTGGGTGCAATATCAACAATCCTTTGACTTTTTTGAATAACTGCTTGATACAAGGTTATAATATTCTAATATACAGATCTTATTAAGTATTAAATTGGATTGTCGAAAAGTACTTCGACTTTAATAAAGTATAAGCACAATTCTCATTGCCCACCTTTTCATTTATGGGGCTACAATACACGTTTTGAACAAAAATAACACATTAACTGGAAAAAAATTAAAATTTTAAATGCTAACGTAGCATTCAATTATATTTTGTATTCTTGTTGCCAGAAATTTTCATTTGAGAATTATTTGATCTTTCTTTTCATGTGAGTACATTAGATGTATTCCACATATCATGATAGATATGGCAATGATTTGATTTATACTTATTAATTCATGCAGGAATATAATTGCAAAAACTAGTCCAAATACCGCGGATAAGGATAACAGAGATGAGGCTTTCACTACTCCAATTCTTTTTATGCTGTGTAGATATAGATAGAGTGATATCGCAAATCCAAAGACACCTAGAAAAACAACAGGAAGTAATTGTTCTCTTTGAATATTGAAAGGAATTCCTAAAATGAAAACCGTTCCTAGCAAAATGCAACCTCCGATCAATGCTTTTAATTGAATCAATTTTGACACATCTACTCGTCTAACTATTATCTTACAAATATTGTTATCGAGTCCCCAGATTATTGTTGATGCGACTACAAACACATTACCTATATTCAACTTAAATATAGAACTATTAAAATCAAGGTTTGTTGTTACCAGAAATACACCACCAAGGATCAATGTTACTGCAATATATCCAACACGGCTCAATCTTTCTTTAAAAACAAGTAGTGCAAATAAAATCGAAAATACGGTTTCACCGTTTGCGAGTAGCGCAGTATCTGCAGCTGTACTTAGCTTTAACCCTACAAAAAAGATAATAGGTGCAATGATTGCACCAGCCACTGCACTTGTTAGAATTAGACCGTAGTACTTCATTGTAATTTTGGATCGTTCACGTGAGCCAGAAGGAGTAAAGAACAGTCCAGCAATTAAGTAAATGATTGACGAAAGCACAATAGGATTTATTGTTGACAGTATAGGTTTTGCTAGGGTAGAAACGGACCCAAAGAGTACTGCAGCGACAATCGCCGACAGATACCCGATGATTACATTGGAATTTGTCAATTTACTTTCAATCAATTTTTATCCTTGCACTCATGACGGATACTTTATAGGTATTAAAACTTAGCCATATTGTATACCTACATTCAATTCAATCTAATTTTTGATTAATGAGAAACCTCTACTTTGGTTTTATTTTCTCTTCTGAACATTAAGTTACCAACAATCTATATAAGATAATCAAGATGTAGATAAGATATACATATACAGATCTCAATAATTATTTGGTAATAAATGAAAATATTAATTGAGATTATCGGAATGGCTCTTGTATTGGCGGGGTTAATTTTTACTGCACAATCTAAGGAACTCTTGGGCCCTCCAAACTCATTTATGTATAGCAATCCTTCCTGGACAGCTAATGGTATGATGATTATTATTGCAGGCATTATCATATTAATTCTGGGTCTTATTTTAAGAATCATTTTTCGTTATAAATTGAAACATAAGAAGTAACGGAGCCAGACTATAGTTTGGTAATATGAGATCTGATCAAGTCAAATGTCAGATTGACTGGATAAGATGATTTCATGGCATGCCTGAATAGCAAATTCTTGCTAAATCTGAATTGTAACTAGTAATTACTATTTATACCCATTCAACATAAACTGTTTATTTGAAAGATCATTTGCTAAAGTTTTTTTACTTTTTATTAGCTTGTTTAATCTTTTTTAGTATTTTTGTATTTAATATCTCCGCTCAAGAGGGAAGTGAACAGAATGTAATATCGCTAAAATCCAAACCAATTATAAATTCGGGAAGTTTTCCTATTGGGATTGATATTAACCCAATAACAAACAAACTTTATGTCGCAAATCAATTTTCTAATACAATATCGGTAATAGATATTGACAAGTCCAAAGTAGAAAAAAATATTGATGTAGGCAATTCTCCTTATGATGTAGACGTAAATCCCTTCTCTAACAGAATATATGCATCAAATAGAGATTCTGACACAATTTCCGTGATTGATGGTTTTACTAATAAACAACTTAGTAAGATACCAGTGGGAGATTCTCCTCTGGGGATAGGGATCAATTTAGGTAGAGGATGGATATACGTAGCAAACCTAGATTCGAAAACAGTTACGGTGATTGATGCAATTGATAATCATATTATAAAAACCTTAAAGTATGCTTCCTTACCATATGATATTGTAATCAATCCACTTACGAACAAGGTCTATGTTTCAGATTTAGGGAAAGATAGTGTTTTAGTGCTGGATGGAAGTAACAATACATTGGTATCAACCATCCCTGTTGGTTTAAATCCCTCTGTATTAGCTATCAACACACAAACTAATACCATTTATGTCTCAAACTTCTCGAACGATACTGTAAGTGTCATAAATGGCACATCTAATAAAGTTGAAACTAATATAAAAGTTGGGAATAACCCAGTTGGAATTGCGGTTAATCCACGAATTAACAAAATTTATGTTAACAATTTGGCAGATAATACTATTAGTGTAATTAATGGGACGACAAATAGGGTGATAGAAAATATTTCTCTAGAACCTGCAATAATTGCATCAGGAGTTAACACTCCTTTCATTAATGTACCCTTGAAAGTAACCTTTCCCCTCATAGCAACTAAATTAGCAGTAGATCCTAGTACAAACTTCACATACGTCACTAATCCCAGGTCTAATGGGATAATAACAATCGATGGAAAAACAGACAAAATAATTACAAAAATATTTATGGATATCAATCCTCCAAATGCTGGAATTGTAAAATGTAACGATACCATTTTAGGCGATGGTGAGTTTATCACATTGCCTCTCAATTCCCTTGCTAAATGTGAAGCAATACCTGATAGGGGGTACGACTTTGGTCATTGGTCCGTTACGAATAATACCAATCAAAATCCAGTAAGTTTTAATGTCACTGGTTATGAGACCCTAACCGCAAATTTCAAAGGAGCAATCTTGACGGAAACTTTTATCATATTAACTTCTGTGGTAATAGGGTTAGTTTCGACTATTGGAGGTTGGTTTTATAGACAAAGATCTAGATTGTCCTTTAAGAGAACCCTAACAAACATGGATTATACTTATGAAATGTTATCAAAAAACAATAAAGAAGAATGCATAAAACAACTTGAGCAAATTCAACGAGATTTAAATTTCTTGCATAGAAAAGGAAAAATTAATGAATCACAGTTAGAGTTCCTAGAAAAGAGAATTAATTGGTATATAAATCGAGTACATACCTAAATAGAATAAAGCCCATTTTGTTATAAATAGGCCTATTCCACGTCACTATAGTGGGAGAATTAGAACTGATCCTGGGGTAAATGGCTATTGAAATCTAATAGGGAATATGATACAAGTCTATAACCGTTATTTATGGGAGTCAAGGCTCGACTCAGTTTGTGGTTTGTACTGAATGAATTAAATACTAGAATCAACTTACAGACAGTCAGCCTGTTATGTTATTACAATTAATGGGGTGAATTGGATTAATACAAGATAAATCAAACTCAACCAAGGAGAGGATATTGACTTTTATTCAAAAAAACCCTGGGTGTTATCTTCGGCAGATAAGAAATGAGTTGTCCTTATCGATGGGATCTGTTCAATATCATGCTTATCAGCTTCAAAAAAGCGGGAAGATAACCTCTACTAGAGAAGGCCTGTACAAACTACATTTTCAGTCAGGAGCCTATCAAGATCATGAAAAGTTACTGTTCCGGGTATTAAACCAAGAAACACCAAGAGAGATTATTATGTTTATTATTGAACAAAAATATCCTACACAAACGGATATTGTAAAAAGATTAGGAATATCTGCACCCTCTGTAAATTGGCACGTTAGGCGATTGATTGATTTAAATTTAATAGATGAAGTTAGGGAAGGAAAATACAAGAGATACAAGCTATGTGATGATTCGATTGATTCTAGATACATAGTGGAATTGTTAAAGACTCACCATCCAAATCTCTGGAATAAATGGAGCAATAGACTGGTTGAAATCTTCCTGTCACTATCTGACGAAAATAACTAACTGTTGTGAATATTTTGGAACTTTTTCCTGAAAATGGACTTTTTGATTTGGTTGAGAGTCTCCTATATGTTGTCGGTACAATCTTCGCTGCTATACTAATTGCTTTGTCGATATCTGCCTATCGGAACACACATTTGAGAAAACTGCTATATGCCATTATAGCATTTCTTCTATTTGGTATTTTTCTATTTTATGAGTATTTAGAGCATAGCATACCATTAGACAATCCCTTTACTGACATTATATTGCCTTCTATGGCACTTTCTATTTTAGTGCTATTCTTTTTGGCTATAGTAAATAAAAGGTAATAATAACTCATCATCGAATTTCCTTAGGCGCCCTCCGATCCGAGATGCTATAACATTAATTAGTTAACTTCCAATGAACTTCCTGATAACATTCTGGGCACATATCTAAGTTATTTGTATGATCACAAGAATAAGTTATCTTAGAATAGATATTACATCGAGTACACTTTTTCATTAGTTTGAAGTATGATATGAGGGAATTTGAACATTTTGTTAAATGTTTCCTTGTATAACAGCATCGGATTAGATAAAAAATTTATTTATGATTACTTTTATCAACTGGCTACCTAACCAAAAAGATTGCTAGTGACGTTCCTATATTGGTAACAAACTACAACCAATTGTAATTAGTAACATCGTAGATAATGACAAGAGAATAGAAAAATTACAATGTTGCAAATAGTATAGAGATGGTGATAATATTTATTGGAATCAGGTAAAGACCGGATGTATGCTAATTCGAACAGAAGATAGCAAAGAATGCGAACGAGAACATGAAATGGGACATAACCACACTAATTTTGAAGTGTATGCAATATCATGAAATATATTGTATCTCATATTATGGTGTTGTGTTGAAATATGTAATCATGACAATTATGTGCATTGCGGTATTCATAATAATGGGTGTTGTGGTTTCTCCCAAATTCGGATACCAAGTTCCATCTATTATTGCCGTCGATGAATCAATCTCATCACTTATCTATAAATCTGGCTCTAATCTTACAGATGATTTTATGATTTTAATGTCAATGTATGGCAGAGAAATAGTGTGGTTGGCTGTGATTGTGTTTATGAGTATTTTTGCAGGTTGGAAAGGAAAAAAAATTGCTGTAATTATCGTCATTTCATTTTTGATTATAATTCCACTAAACACATTATTTAAGAATTTATTCGAAAGAAACCGTCCGCCAGTGGAAAGACTGGAAATTCATAACCCTGAGAAAACAGATTTTGCATATCCATCGGGTCACGCTTCTATCGTTGCTGCGGGGGCACTGACACTAATTATACTATTTCGAAGGGAAAAAGAGTTAGCATTTTCTATAATACTGACATGTGAGGCAGCACTTGTTTGTATATCCAGAATTTATGTTGGTGACCATTATTTCTTTGATGTGATAGGCGGTGCATTATTAGGTGCTGGAATCGCTCTTTTGTCAATTTCGTTATCTAGATACCTTGACCCCATAATGACGGGCGTCCGTAAATATCTAGAAAAAGAACACTAATTTGATGACCTTTTACCTTGCAAATCCCTTACCATGAAACACACCATCTTTAATCCGCTTCATGAATTCTCTGTCAGATAATGAGTTTCTCATATGAATGGAATTTGTGGCATCATTTCCAATTACATATCGCATATCAGGATCTCTAGAATTCACTGCATGGAGGATGGTGTTCGCAACTTGATCACTAGAAGATAGGTCTGATTGTTCCAAAAAAATTGGTTTCAAATTGTTCCTTAATTTCTTTAATGGAAATCTCTTCAATAGGACCAAACATAACATAACCGGCATTATTTATTAGAATATCAATTCCTCCTGAGTCAGAAATTATCTTTTGGATAGCTATTCTGATAGATTCATCCTCCTTTACATCAAGTCGTATTATTTTGAGAGGTAGTTTTTCTTTATTTGTAATTTCTTGAATTCTTTGAGACATGATTAAAAAATTTTCGGATAAATTTAGCTCACACAGTGGAATGAGTAGATTAAATTTAGTAATTTAATTATACCACTAGAGCACAAATCTAGATATGCAGCTAATACCAAAGTTGGAAATAAAATCCTTATCTAATATGATTAGCTTTCTAAATGAACAAAGAGTTGGTAGAGTTGCATCGATTGATGAACAAGGTTATCCACAAATAATACCAATGAATTTTGTTTATGTTAAGAATGACTTAATTGATACTCAATCAGATAATAAAAATATTGGTACAGTATATATGCACTCTCATCCAATTGGAGAGAAAATAGAAAATATCAAAAGAAACTCGAAGGTTGGATTTGAAGTTGATTCTTATGTTTGTTTTTTACCATCATATTATTTTCATCCGACCGATGCTTCTCAGGCAGACACATTGTATATTAGCGTCGTGATCAAAGGAAATGCTGCTATTGTCCAAGATCCAGATGAAAAGGCAAACGCTTTAAACGCTTTAATGAAAAAATATCAAAAAGAAGGAGGCTATGAGTCACTATCCTCGAAGATGGGTTCAGTTAGGGAGGTAACGGTTTTGAAGGTTGTACCAGACCAAATTCGTGGGAAGTATAAGATAGGACAACATTGGATACCAAGATACAGACTAAAAATGGCAAGAAATATTATTCAAAGGGAGCCAGAAGACGATGCCAGTAAAATACTCAAAATCATGGGAATCGAGATCATGAATAACGGAGATCTTAGCATAATTAAAGAACCTAATATGTAATTAAATATTATATATTGGTATTTGATTTTAAATTACTAATATCATGCTAGTGCCAAAAGTTGGAATAAATTTAAGTTTATTCTACAAATTTCCATAATTTACTTATAAAATTAAATCTGTAGTTTGTCAAATTAGAAATAATCGGCTTCATCTTTGATTTTGAATATATATGTCAAATTATGATTGAATAACGCAAGAATAATCAACTTTATCGAACTATTTCATTATTACTTGTTCTTTCCAAAAATTTAATTATTTTCGCATTGACGGTAAATATATAACTAAAAAAGACCTATAATTACTTGGATGCATTCAACTGACAGTGAAGACCCATTTGTTAAGATAGCCAATCTCATAGGTGGAGAAGAATATCATAAAGTCGCAAGGGCGTTGTTGAATACTGAAGATGCTACCGACGAAGAGATAGCGGGTGCTACAGGTATGCGGATTAATATAATAAGGAAGGTACTGTATGACATGTTTGGTAAGGCCTTAATTACTGGCATTAGAGTTAAGGATGAAAAAAAAGGTTGGTTTGTGTATCGATGGAGAGCAAAAAGAGATCAAGCAGAAAATTTTATTGAAAATCAGAAAAAAAAGATTTTGGATAGACTTCAGAAACGCTTGGAATATGAAGAATCTTCGGAATTTTATCATTGTGGAAATACAGGTTGTCCAAGAATAAAATTTGATTACGCAATGGAGCTGTTCTTCAAATGTCCAAACTGCAAAAATCCACTAAACATGGTAAATAATGAGAAGGTTAAAGATGCCCTAAGATACAAAATAGAGCAGATTTTGCTGGATATTAGTTCAAAAGATGAAAGTTCATCGTAGTTTATAAAATAAAACAATCTCATTTTTATTTTGTATTATTTTGTTTGATAGTTTCATTTTAATCCCACCACATATATTTGTAAATCCCTTGCCTTCAACCAATGTTTTTGCATCTCTCCCACCAATAACTACTGGCGATATTGTCACAACTAATTCGTTGACAAGACCTAATTTCAATACAGACCAGTTTATTTCTCCACCTCCCTCAACAATTATTTTTTTAAGGCCCATTTTTTCTAATTGTTGGAATAGTTTTCTAAGATTAACTCTTCCATTTCCATACACTAATACTTGTGCCCCTTTGCTTTGTATTTGTTTAATTTTCCTTGGGGAAGCATTATGTGTTACAGCTATGATGGTTTGAATTTTGTTTGATGATTCAACAATACGTGAATTTAATGGAATTCTTGCTTTTGAATCAATTATGATTCTTGTCGGATGCTTCGTCCTTGTGGTTGAATACCTTACATTTAACATAGGATCATCCTCCAACACTGTGGATATTCCTATCACAATACCATCAACTGTTGATCTTAACTTGTGAACCCGTACCAAATCTAGTTTAGATGAAATTGCCGAATCGTTCTTTCTAGTAGAAATCTTACCATCTATTGACATCGCAGCATTTAAGATTACATACAATTAAATTATGTCCCCATCGACAAATTTACCATCTATCATAACATTGAGTATCGTATTTGGATTTGCTCTATGTACTATAGAAGTATATGGGTCATGCATCGGTGAAATATCCAAATTATTCTTGTCGATAAAAATCATATCTGCAGATCTACCGGTTACTATAGCCCCAGAATTAATGCCAAGAATTTTTGCCCCATTGACAGTCGCCATTTTTAAGATTTCTCTTGGAGGAACTGGCTTATCCTCCAGTGTTCTGGTTAGTTTCCAGATATAATCTAATTCACGAAACATATCTGGTGAATTAATCATAACGTTGTCTGTTCCAATGCCAATACAACATCCATAGCTTAGCATCTTGGCAATCTTTGGTATTCCCACTCCCAACGTACCATTTGCTCTTGGACAAACGACAATCCCAATTTTTTTCTTTGCAACAAGTTTGATGTCCATATCAGATGCATTTGTTAAATGAACGATAAAGTTTGGTGAAAGGTTTCCGATTATTCTTTGCACTTCGCTTTTCCCCGTTACTGTAATTGACTTTTTTTCTGTTTCAAGTGATTCAGAAGCATGAATTCCTATTAGGTATTTTTTTTTCAAAGATTTTTTCTGAATTATTTCTCTATATTGGTTTAATGAACTGTCAGTATTTTCGTTTGCTCCACTGATGCCTAACCCATCAGTGAAATTCAGAATGTTACAAATCAATTTTATTATGTCCGGTGTAAATTGTCGATTTTTGTAAAAATCTTGCGAAATATCGTAGTAGTAATCTGGTCTACCTAAGATGATACTTTTGATAGATAATCCTGATGTCGCTTCTTTAATTTGATCTATTCCTTGTAATCCGCCTTCTCTGAAATCTGCAAATACTACTACACCTTTTCTCATCATAGATATCGCAGAACTTCTCATAAAATTGATTAGATGTTTTCTCTCGCTCTTTTGTAAAATGTTATTTTTGATACCATGAATTGGATGAATTCTAGTTTCAAAGGATGAATCAATACCTATATCCTTTCCAAAAGAATCACCAATATGAGTGTGAGCATTAATAAATCCAGGGCATGCAAGAATACCTTCTCCTTCATAAATCGGGTAATCATATCCTCCTTCATAATCTCCACTGCCAACACGTTTTATTTTTCCCCTGTTAATGATTATGTGCCCTTTATCTATATAATCGAGATTTTCTCCAAAAAATAGACTAATGTTCCTAATAATTACATCCATTTTATTTCGAATATATGTTGAATTTTTCCTTGATCTCTTAAATTACGAATTGTATCTAAGGCTTCAGTTGCAGCTTGTACTGCTTTCCTACCAGTACGTGCAACCCCAATCCCGCAGTTTAGTTTGATGTTTTGACTTTCATAGATTTTACTAATTATTAGAGAAACTTTATCTTTTGTTACGGTATTAGAGATAACCATAAAGTTGTCACCACCAAGAAAAAAAGCCATGGATTTTTGTTCAATAAATAATTCAATAAGACTAGAAAATATTTTCATTATCCTTGTTGTAATTTCATACGGAGACAGTATGTTACTAACTTTATTAGAATTATCTATATCGAGATGTATAATCTGAGCGAACATACCTGAAGATAATTCATTTGAATTATTATATAATGAATGAACTTGATCATTTACATATATCAACCTGCTTTTATTTAACAAGCTGTTATTTTTGCGTGAATGATACGCCGCAATATTTGCATCCAGTGGAGTTGTACCTGTTCCGATAGACATCGATATATTTAGGTCCTTATGCAAATCATTAATTTCCCGTTCAATTGATAGATGATCCTCCAAAGATAGTCCATTAGTAATCGCAATTAGCTCATCAAATCTATTAAAGTAAATAATGGCATCCCTTTTAGAGAACATTTTTTGCAAATCGCAATATAA
The DNA here is from genome assembly GCA_005877345.1 of Nitrososphaerota archaeon. Taxonomy (GTDB): domain Archaea; phylum Thermoproteota; class Nitrososphaeria; order Nitrososphaerales; family Nitrososphaeraceae; genus TA-21. The sequence goes on along the minus strand of VBPR01000189.1, from coordinate 113 downwards.
CTTTGCTTGAAATATCTGTAATTGTGCTTCTCTGTCGCTTCCCAACTTTAGTGTCCATGGACCATAGCCTTCTATCTTTATAATGGTAATTTGAATTGTCATTTACGACCATA
>VBPR01000188.1 GCA_005877345.1 Nitrososphaerota archaeon | reverse complement strand
TTGCACCATCCTTAGTAACGGTCACTTCACCAAGAATATCAATAAACATTTTTTCAAGTCCACGGGGACCCAGGAAACCTTTTACAAGACCAGCAATCAATCTTGCAGCAAGCAGATTATACCTCATGGCTTGAGTGCCATACGTTCTCTTTACACCATTACCAAATAACTGAAAATTTTTACTCTCCATAAAAAATTAATCTCAAATTGATAAATTGAGATCAATTATAAATATATGACTTTATATTAAATTTTGAACTTAAAATGTTTCTGTCTCCACGAGATATTGATAAATTATACATTTTTATGAGCGCAGAGGTCGCACGAAAAAGAAAAACAAGAGGTTTAAAACTCAATTATTCTGAATCGGTAGCACTAATAGCAGATCACATTCTTGAAGGCGCACGAGATGGCAAGTCGGTTTCTGAACTTATGAAATCCGGAAGACATGTGTTACAAAAGGATGATGTATTACCCGGAGTACCGGAACTAGTACAAAGTGTTCAAGTGGAAGCAACCTTTGATGATGGTACCAAACTAGTAACCGTTCACAGTCCCATTATTTGATTAATGGAGTCTGCAAAGTATGATCCCCGGTGAATACTTTTTGTCTAAGAATCCAATAGTGGCTAATGTAGGAAAAAAAACAATAAAAATTAATGTAAAAAACACAGGAGATAGACCTATTCAGGTAGGCTCTCATATGCACTTTTTTGAAACAAACAAAGCCTTAGTATTTCAGAGGAGTAAAACTTTCGGTTTTCATCTAAACATTCCGTCGGGAACTTCGCTACGGTTTGAACCGGGAGATTCAAGAATTGTACAGTTAACAGAATTTGGTGGAAAAAGAATTGTTTTTGGTTTTAATAGTCTTGTTAATGGTAAACTTACTAACAAACAAAAAGAAATTTCCCTCTTGAAGTTAAAGAAAAAAGGGTTCATGGAGGCAAAATAGACATGGTTCTAAAAATTCCTAGAAAACAATATGTTGAACTATACGGGCCGACAAAAGGAGACAGAATCAGACTAGGAGATACAGATCTTATAATAGAGATTGAAAAAGATCTGATGACATATGGAGACGAACTTGTCTTTGGAGGGGGCAAGAGTATTCGAGATGGAATGGGACAGGCAAGTGGAATAGAAAGCAAATATTCTCTAGATCTTGTTATTACAAACACTATACTAATGGATCCAACGATAGGTATTGTCAAAACAGATATTGGTATCAAAAATGGATTGATTTTGGGTATAGGCAAGGCCGGAAATCCCAATGTGATGGATGGAGTATCTGATAACATGATCGTCTCTTCAAATACAGAAGTTATTTCAGGCGAACACACTATTTGCACTGCAGGAATGATTGATACTCATATACATTTTATTTCACCTCAACAAATCGTAGAGGCAATATGTAGTGGTACTACTACGATGATAGGTGGTGGAACTGGTCCTTCTGAAGGTACTAAAGCCACTACTTGTACTCCGGGACCTTGGAATATTCATAGAATGTTAGAATCCTTGGATGAATTTCCATTGAATTTTGGATTATTGGGAAAAGGAAATGACTCACTAGAACCATCACTATTAGAACAAATTAATGAAGGGGCTTGTGGTCTGAAGCTACATGAAGATTGGGGATCAACTCCTGCTACCATTGACGCAGCATTAAAGGTTGCAGATAAAACCGATACGCAAATAGCAATCCATACCGACACCCTGAACGAATGTGGATATGTAGATGATACAATAAAAGCAATCTCCGGTAGAACGATTCATACTTATCATACCGAGGGAGCCGGTGGAGGACACGCTCCAGATATATTAAAAATTGCCGGTGAAGTGAATGTATTGCCTTCATCAACGAATCCAACAAGGCCATTTACTGAAAACACCCTTGAAGAACACCTTGACATGATGATGGTCTGTCATCATCTGAATCCTTCAATAGCAGAAGATGTTGCATTTGCTGAATCAAGAATAAGAGCTGAAACAATAGCCGCAGAAGATGTGCTACATGATTTAGGTGCTCTTAGCATGTATTCTTCTGATAGTCAAGCTATGGGTAGAGTTGGTGAAGTAACAACTAGGGCTTGGCAAACGGCAGACAAAATGAAAAAGATGTCGGGAAGATTAAAGCAAGAAAAAGGCAATAATGACAACCTACGTGTAAAGAGATATCTGGCAAAACTTACCATTAATCCTGCGATAACACATGGAATTTCAGAGTATGTAGGTTCACTTCAAGCAGGAAAAATAGCCGATATTGTAATTTGGACACCACAATTTTTCGGCATAAAACCCAAGCTCATTATTAAAGGAGGTTTTATCGCATATTCTCTCATGGGAGATCCAAACGCTTCGATTCCAACTCCAGAGCCTGTATATTATCGTCCAATGTTTGGAACCATGGGTAAAGCTAAGTATTCCACTTCAGTAACATTTACCTCAAAAAGCGCTATAAGAAATGGTCTTCAAAAGAAACTCGGCCTAAAGAAAAAACTTTTACCTGTAAAAAACTGTCGCAATATATCGAAGAAAAATATGGTATACAATAATCTGATACCTAGAATAGAAATCGATCCTGAAACGTACGTTGTTAAAGTAGATGGAAACATAGCGACTACCGAAGCCGCAAAAAAGCTATCATTGTCACGGTTGTACAATCTATTTTAATTTTTCAAAATGTCTTAAAATCATAATACTTATATATTTTGCAAATACATTTTGATTTAATGAATCCCGTCCGTACAGAAAAGGAGGTCGAACCAGTAGCAAAAAAAGCAACAGAGACTCTCTATGGGGACAATATTGAAGATTTTAAGATTAGAACTCTTCTTCCATTTCCAACTGAACAAAATAGAGAAGCTTGGGACGCTCAAGTTACTTTCTTACTTGGTGGTCTACAATATACGGTTGACCTCTTAATTAATGAAAAAGATGGACAGATAACAAATACAAGGCTTATAGATAAAATGGTTCCGTTATAATATCAAAGTTATTGGAATTTGATCCGGAATTTCCTAATGGATACATTATAATGCGCTTTTTTGAGTCAGTTAATGGTACAACTGACTCTCTTACCCTTTTTAGAGAAACATATTTAATCAGAATAAAGATATGAGCTCCCAGATACTCTATTTAGCAAAAAAGAAGAGGCTTGTAGGGCTTTTTGCTCTTGCAAGTGTCGCAATACTTTTTCTAGTTATTCCAGATTTGGTTGGAATTGAGATTGCGTTACCATTGAGACTTACTTCTCTAGGTCTTTTGGCAGTTTATGTTTTACTTTCTTTTGAAATAGTTCATAGAACTACAATTGCAATGGTAGGAGCCACTTTTGTTATAATTATAGGTATCACCACTGGACTGTTTGACGCTTCTATGAGTTTGGAATTTGTAATCAGTTCGATTGATTTCAATACAATTGGTCTTTTATTAGGAATGATGATAATCGTGGTAATATTGGGTGAAACTGGGATATTTGAGTACCTTGGTATAAGGATGAGTAAAGCATCAAAGGGGAATATGTGGAGGTTGATGCTTATGTTCTGCGTCTTTACAGCGACAGTTTCTATGTTTATAGATAATGTTACTACAGTCTTGTTAATAGTTCCAATCACCATTTCCATATTCAGGACTCTCAAGATATCTCCAATCCCATTCATAATCGCACAGGTACTTGCATCAAATGTAGGAGGTACGGCAACACTAATTGGTGATCCTCCCAATATACTAATCGGATCTGCCGCGAACATTGATTTTAATTCATTTATTATCAATATGGGCCCTACTGTAGCTATTTCTCTATTGGCTTCTATATTTATTTTAAAATTTCTGTTTAGAAAAGATCTTGTACAAAAACCGCATAATCTTGAGGATTTGTTATCTCAGGACGAAAAGGTCCTTATAAAGAATAGATCAGTTTTAAAAAAATCACTAGCTGTATTAACTGCGGTTATTATTCTTTTTGTTATACATGGTAGTATCAATATAGAGCCTTCCATTATAGCTCTGAGTGGTGCAGGGATACTTATGCTTGTGGCAAAGTCTAGGCCTGAGCACATCTTGAATCAAGTTGATTGGTCTACCTTGATCTTCCTTGCTGGTCTTTTCATTATAATTAGCGGAGCAGAAAAAGCAGGCTTGATAGATCTATTGTCCAATGCTGCATTACAAATTAGCGGCGGTAATCCTTGGATATTGTTCTTCATGGTTATTTGGTTATCTGCAATAGGTAGTGCATTTATAGACAACATTCCGTTTGCTGCTACGATGATTCCCCTCATATCCGCGATTAGCAACACTGAGTCGATTACTGCAGTCTTTGGAAGTCTTGCTATCAGTCCATTGTGGTGGGCATTATCACTTGGAGTTGGATTCGGAGGAAATGGTACATTAGTAGGTTCAAGTGCAGGGATAGTTGCCACAGGGTTAGCCGAAATAAAAGGCTACAAAATTACGTTTAATAAATTTCTTAGAGTGGGATTTCCTTTCATGATAGCCAGTGTCGCAGTTGGTTCCATTGTATTACTCATAGACTTGTTAATAAGACTGAATCTCGCAACATGACAACAAGAAATTTTAGGATGTATTTGCTAATTAGATGAATTTCAATCGGACCAGATTGATTTTTTCTATGAGCAAAATGAAAATATAAAAAATTTTAAAATTCTCAATAAATGGAACAATCAATATTTAACGATCTCCTTGATCTTTTCAAAAAGAAACGCGTAGTCCATTTTTTTGTCAGAAATCTTATTTTTTTAATAACCGAAAAGACATAATAAAAACTGAAAATATTACCCCAGCGCTAACAAGAAAAGTAGCTGCTCCAATCTGATTATACAAGAGTCCTCCCGCAATTAAACCAATGATACTTGCCAGGCCCCCAAAACTACCTGCAACACCCTGAACCGCTCCCTGAAGAACTGTTCCTGCACGTTTTGAAAGTATAGACATGAAAGAGGGCCACATGAGGCCGTTACCAAGTGCAAATAAAATCACAGCCACATACACAGATATAATGTTATTTGAAACAAATAAAAC
>VBPR01000187.1 GCA_005877345.1 Nitrososphaerota archaeon | reverse complement strand
GCCTCATGCTTTACATCATGTGCATTTTCGAGATTTGTATCAGCCGCACTCGCTAACGGTAAGGTTTTAACAGGAGGTACAACTGTCATAACTCCCAATAGTACCACAGCCATTACAGGCAGGATTGCCAATCTTTTCATGCATTTATATTCTGTCATTATTTCTCAAAGATATGTATGATTATATAAGCAATATGTTTCAACTTTAGCCCTTGTTAATTTAACTGATATTATGGCTGTGTTCTAGTTATTGGGTGGAAGATATGATAAAATCGCCTTTGATTTCATGAACGTAATTAATACTACAAATGACGATACAATCAAAATGCCATTAACCCATAAGTGGATCTTCGTATCACTCTCGTTAAACAACCCCTCAAAAATAGCAGGTGGTGGATTGATACCTAATACATACAATTCGTAATATTGAAGTATATGATCAAGAACGTGAAGGCTCTGATATACTACAAGGAATAGGATTGAATATTGTAATACCTTTAAGGCAATGGATTTACGTATTAACACATTTGCCATGGTGTTCGTAATATAGTCTTGTATAAAACAATTTAAAAATTGAAATTGTACATCTGACCCTAACTAATTCAACCTAAGATAGCTTAAAGATGAAGTAAAAGTAGATTAATGGGTTTACCGTAAAAGTAAACAGTTTTTTTATACACGCTCAACTCATCGGAGATTATATACCATTCTTTTAGAGGACATAACTCTTAATCAGCTCCTATATTCAACGCTTAGTTCATTTTGAATTTCAGATATATTTAACTATCTAAATATTGAGAATTCGAAAATTTAATCATATATTGTGAAACCATTGAATAGGAACAACTCAAGCAATTTTCTGCTACCAAGAGTACTTTCTGAATTATTGCAAAGTATCATAATAGAAGTTTTTTGTATTATTTTTGAGGAATTAATTTGCCATAGTGATTTGAGTATGCTTAAAAACGAATGGGGTTTTACACGGTACCCGTTTGTACCAGGACATGAGGTCATCGGCAAAGTGGCTGCAATCGGAAATATGGTAAACCATCTAGAACTTGGACAATATGTAGGATTAGGTTGGCGAGCTCGCTCTTGCCTAGTATGTGACCAGTGCTTGAGCGGTCATCACAACCGTTGCTTGAAGGGAGAGGATGTGATGATTGGCAGACATGGAGCTTATGCAGATAAGGTACGCTGCCAAGCGTTATGGGCTTTTCCCTTGCCTGAGAAGATTAATACCAAGACAGCTGGTCCATTATTTTGTGGTGGAATTACAGTCTTCAATCCCATTATCCAGAATAATATCAAATCTACAGATCATGTAGCTGTAGTGGGAATTGGTGGGTTAGGACACATGGCTATTAAATTTCTAAATTCATGGGGCTGTGAGGTTACTGCCATGTCTACCAATCCTGAAAAAGAGAGGGAAGCACAACAGTTTGGAGCCGATCATTTCTTAAACTCGAGGGCTCCTGATGCTCTAAAACCATATGCAAATCAATTTGATATGGTACTAGTTACTGCAAATGCTGACCTGGATTGGGATACTTATATTAGTACACTTCGTCCTGGTGGCAAGTTGCACATTGTTGGAGCAGCCTCACAAGTAAAGGCAAGTGTGTTTCCATTAATTGCCGGTGAGAAATCTATTGGCGGTTCACCTATAGGAGGTCCGGCAGAGATTCTAATGATGCTTGATTTTTGCAATCGTCATGCAATTGAGCCAGTCATAGAAGAGTTTCAAATTTCACACGTCAATGAGGCACTGCCACATCTTGAATCGGGTAAAGCACGTTATCGAATAGTCTTGCGGAATGATTTCAAGTAGTTTGACTAAGTATCAACGTCAGACCTAATCTTTCAATGTTCTAAGTACCTTCACATTTGGATTAACCGGACCTAATTGTTCATTTAGATAGTCGATAAAATTAGTTGCAGTTACTATTCCTACGGTTTTGTCTCCTTCCTTAACTACAAGATGTCTTACCTTATTCTGTAACATCAGATTTGCTGCCATTTCTACAGATAAATTGGGTTCTATTGTTGATAGTGGTGAGGTCATAAGATGGTGTATTTTGTATTCTTTACTTGGGACATCATGAATACACACGCCCCTTGTGATATCACGCTCAGTAACGATTCCTATCGATTGTCCTTGTTCATCGACTACTACAAGCGAACTTAAATTCTTGTCTAACATCTTCTTTGCTGCTTCTTTGGCACTTTCATATCTTCCAATAGTCTCTAATTTGGTTGACATTATATCGTTTATTAGCTTTGACACAGGGCTATAACATTGAAGTTCAATATATTTTGATTTGTAGAATTATGAAATTATCTAGATGAACGAAGATAATACACGTAAATTTGGTAATGGAAAGGAATCGATTGCATTATTGACGATTTAATTCCTATATTTAACATATGTTCGACACATTATAAAGCGTGGACGACGTCGAGGACAGAAATGGCAATAATGATACAAATGATCGAGCTGTTGCTGACTCTTCCAGGCACTGGTCATCAATATCTTTCAAAAGCATTCTAAAGTCATTGGGACCTGGAATTATAACAGGAGCTGCAGATGATGATCCCTCTGGTATCGCGACCTATTCACAAGCCGGTGCCAGTTTTGGATTTGGGATGTTATGGATGGCTCTTTATCAATATCCTCTCATGACAGTTATCCAAGAGATTTGTGCAAGAATAGGGCTTATTACAGGCGATGGATTAGCAGCGGTGATAAAGAAAAAATATTCGAACAAGGTAGCATTGCCTCTTGCCAGCCTACTCTTGATTGCCAATACAATAAACATCGGAGCAGATATAGGTGCCATGGGCGCTGCGATGAAATTAGTTCTCCCACAGACCCCTTTTGTTCTCGCAACCTTAATTTTTACAGCTTTTATACTTCTGGTTCAAATACTCGTGCCATACAGACTGTATGTAAAGGTATTAAAATTTCTTACACTTTCATTGTTTGCCTATATTGCAACGGCGATTATTGTAGGTGGGAACGCTTATGATCTACTAATGGCGACCTTAATTCCACACATTGAATTCAGTCCAGAATTTGCGATGATGTTTGTTGCGATTTTTGGGACCACCATATCGCCTTACCTCTTCTTCTGGCAAGCATCTGAAGAGGCCGAGGAGGAAGTAAAGAAGAAAAAGATTCCTGAAATCGATGTAGGAACTCCTCAGGTATCAAAAAAAGAATTCAAGTTAATGAAGACAGATGTTGCAATAGGTATGTTTTTTTCACAGCTGATCATGTGGTCGATAATAGTAACAACTGCAGGTAGCCTTCATTATCATGGAATAACTGACGTCGAGACATCTGAACAAGCCGCCAAGTCATTGGAACCTGCTGTAAAATCGTTTCCATATTCTGGTCAAATAGCTAAAATAATATTTGCTCTGGGCATAGTTGGCACTGGATTATTAGCTGTGCCCGTATTAGCTGGTTCTTCAGCGTACGCATTATCTGATGCATTCGGTTGGAAACAAGGGCTATCAAAAAAGTTTAAGCAGGCAAAGGCATTCTATTTAATCATAGCTGTCTCAACTATAATAGGATTGTGGATAAACTTTTCGAATATCGATCCGATAAAAGCCTTAGTTTATGCTGCGGTTATTAATGGAGTCACTGCAGTGCCGATACTTTTTATTATTATGAAGATAGCCAATGACAAAAATATTTTGGGTAAAAGAGTTAACGGAAGGGTGAAGAATACTATTGGTTGGATAACTGTCGCGATAATGACTATAGCTGTCGTTATCATGTTTGTGACTTTTTACTACCAACGAGCATAGAGAAGAGTATGATCTCCAAGAAGGTAATAAAAAACTGCTACTGTTAATTATGCGCCTTCACTGCGTTTTTCTAGCGATTGTGTCTTCCTTTCTATACGCGTTATTTAACCCATGGGAGTGATTAATTAGTTAGGGCTGATACTATTTTTCGGCCTACTATTCATAAAAACTCAAAAACGCAACCTCGACAGCTCAAAATGCTAGCTCCGGTCTTCGGTATTTGATACGATATCACTCGACATGAAATGTTCGAAGTAAATCATGGTGTGATATCAAAAATTAGAGGACCATGTACTGTGGGATTTGAATCTTGATGGTAAAGGGCTCAATTAATTTTCCTAAAATGGGCCCAAGTGGTCGTGAGTTGTATGACACGAATCATGGTTTGAAAATTATGTTCTAATTAAGAAATTGCATTAGCGTGGGCGGGGATTCGGACCTTCCCTGTAGTGGAACTCTATTGCTTGCTATTATTTATTTTTAGGCAGAACTAGCCTATCATAGCCTCATATATCGGGTTTCTATGTTTATGCAGATGCAGTTAATCTGCTTGATCTTTTAGCGAGTATTGACTTTAAGCTAGTGTAAATTAAAGCAATCTGCAATACATATCCACCCGCAATCAGAATAATTGCATTTAGTGGCTTAGAAAAGGTCATCATCAACTTAACATGGGGTGGAGCAAGGCTGTTACCAATGATAACTAAGAGAGCCAATGGAATACATGCATAAAGTGCTTTACTATATCCTTTCCATATCAAAACGGATAGTGTAGCAAATGATATTTCCAAAATAATTGCCCTATCGATAAATTTGGGATTTCCAAACGGGATTGCTATTAGCCCTAATACAGTAATAGAGACTAAAGTAATCAGGGTAGCGCGATAATGCAATTCCATTTGATAGTATTTTAACTCTATATATTAAAAGAGTATCAGATTAGATTTCAACGTTGAATCTCATATAATTCACAACAGGTCTGACTACCATGCGGTTGGATTCGGAACTTGTATGTATAGGGGTTCTGTGAAAGGATATTTAGCTTTTTGTTACGAACAAAATAAGCGTAATTTGGAAAAGAAATATCTTAGATTTTTGTATTCCGAGGAGCGTATACGCAACTCCAAATCCATACCAAATCCATACCACAAAACCTAAGAAGAGCGGGAGCAAGAAATAAACCATGCCTATAAAGATGGGAAAGAAGAAATACAAAAGCTTCGACCGAACAGCAGCTGCAGTTGCCAAAAAGAAAGGAATCTCCAAAAAAAGGGCAAAAGCATATGTTGCCGTCGTAGATCGCAAGCAGCACAAAAAGAAGAAGAAGTGAGCTTTAAGAACTCTCCTGTATCAGTTACTTTACAAAAAATTGTAGCGGTGGCAAATGCTTGATTATCGTTTTTGCAAGTGGCTAGTGTAATCTTGATGTGGTCCCAGATCATCTCATAATTTGTTGTTTTAATGATACCAATTCTACCTTATTGAGATAAAGAGTGGATTTAAAAACAATGTGAGACAAAGTAGTAGAGAAAAATGCATTCAGTTTCAGGATTTTTTTTAATTGTTACTTTCTTTATTATAGGCCTATCAATTTTGGCAGTCTATACAACCACTCTAGCAACCGAGCTTGGCTTAACAAAGGATGATATGCAGACTTCTTCTCTTACCCATTTAATCAAATCAATAGATTGGGAAAATGACTATAACGAAGAAAAAATCGGTGAAAGAATTCTAAAGGCCCAACTTGACGATCTGAATATCACTCTTCATAGTAATTTTACTAAAAAGAATGTCGCCAAAATAGAGAATAACTTTGCTATCTATAAATCTCATCTTGACAATCTTGAAGGAAGTGAAAGAGTTAATGGTTCATTGTTAAACCTAAAGCACAAAGCAGAATCTGAATATAACGGATTTCTCCAATCTGTAAATCATATTTCAAATATATCAAAGATGATAGGAATATACGAACTTATAACTATACTCCTAATCATAGCTGTGGGGTTGGGTGGAGTATCAGAAATTGCACGGAATAAATTGTTAGGATATCCAGCATTCATAATTGGTGGAGTAGGAGTAATATTACTATTTATGATAACCTTTGTGCCCTCTACGCTAACATAAGCACGCTATATAGCGTTCCGTTGATTTTGCTTCTCCGCTTTCTTTTGTTACTAGTACTTGATTTTATCCAATAGAATTCTATTTCAGTTTAATTGGGATTCCAAGACGAGTAAGGGATGCAGAGAACGCATCAGTACCAGCAAAGCTATCGGCTCTAAAATATGGTTTCTGATATGGGAATGAACTGTTAAGCTTTAAGTTTTTCTTATATTAAGCAAGTTGAATCATAACTTATTTTTAATCGTAGTTAATGGGTGTGCTCAGAGGGACTAGTCTAAATTTTTAAATTTTCATATGGTTCCAGGCAATTTATAGGAGCTATAAAAATCAACAAAAGTCGCCTTTACAATATTGAAGGCCAGACCTTCTTCATATGGCCCTTTTGATATAGCTTTCATAATACCTCGCTGTACTGATCTTAATCTTTTCTTGTCCAACATGATGTCTTGGGGAATTTCAATCTTCATTTCCCATTTTTAATAATACTTCATTAGTTTTGACCAATAATCACATATTGAAATCGATATTTAAAAACGTAGGTATATTCTCGGCTAACCTAAAAGCACTGAATACGATTTATTGAAGATATTGCCTCAATAGAACAGTGGAAAAGTCAATGAAATTTCATAAAAAAATTGAGTTTGGATAGAAAACAACTTTACTAATTCATTAATTCTTATAACATTTTTCCCAAGCCATTTTATAGTTTGTAGTACCTCTAAATTATAACGCCTACAACATAAAACAATTGGTGGGGTTGTTCCTTGATTATACAATCAAATTAACTTCCTCCAATCAATTGTTAATTTTTACTACCTTAACTCCTTCATTGTACTGGTGGGAGAATTGTTTCTAGTTCATAATATGAATACATAAGTCGGACTTTTGATATCTATAGATTTTTTATGTGTTACTGGAAATGATACTTAAGATAGGTAATGTATTTGAAATAAAGTACCTTGGCCGTGGGTACGCACGACACTATAGGTTCTAAAAATGGATTTCAATATACGAACAAATTATCGAGTATTAAGTAGTACCTCACGCCATCCAATTCATATGTCTCGACTAAAGTTCTCTAATCAATCCCTATTGAAATCTGGCATTTAGTCCTCTAAACAATACTTATTGTATCTTTCATAAATTTCCTTGAATTTTGAAGAAAAAGCATTGCCATACAATTCTGAGAATAAACTAGGATCTTTACCTATGGCCTTGAATATATCTCTCTGGGTCATTATTCCAGTCATTTTATTATTTCTGTCTACTACTACAAGCCTCCGAATTTTCTTGTTGTTCATGATGTTAGCTGCGTCATTTATGGATGCGGACTGTTCTATAGTAATCAGAGGTCTACTCATGTGCGTACTAAGAGGCGTCTGGAGTAAATCTGGGTCTAGTTTACCCAAAATTCGTACTACATCGCGCTCGGTAATTATACCCAAAGGAGCTTGGTTTCTGCCATGAGTAACAATTATTACACATCCAATATTGTTCGCGTACATTATATTGCATGCGCTCATAATATTTTGATCTTCAAAATCAGTTTGGACTTTTGGATTCATTAGATTTGATACCAAAATCTTTTGTGAGTGCATTTAGGTATACTTATGAGTTGTGATATTTATTTATGATGCGTTCTGTGTAATGCAGAACATTTGAACATTAATTTTTTGTTGAACCTACGCCTAATAAAATGGGACATGCACATTTGAATGCGTATCGATTCCATAGGCTTATTAACAACTTGCATTTTTCAACATACTGAATGTTCATATATAGCATTATAATCTGGATTGTCCTCTTTTTAGGAATAATAACTGATCCAGTTATATGCAAACTTAATACGCTCTCTAGCACATGTCGATAATAAATGAATGATAAAAAATACACTGTTGCTTTTCTAGTCATGATAGCAGTAGCGATTATTGCTACAGTATACACACTTCTAGAAATGTGGATTAGTTCTCTCCATATGAGAGTCAATAATTTAATTTGAGTAAACTAAATTAATGATACCGATTATTACTTGTTAATTTGGGCGACAGAGGAAAACTTTTAGTCTTTTATGTTCTATCAACCTACCTACTATTCATATTCTTAATTATACCACTCCAGATAACATACGGAAATGATTTCAGTGAAATAGCACAATCGTCGCAAGTCGATAATAGATATTATACCGATTCTAAACAAACTCTTGTTTCACAGAAAATTAACCGGAGTACAACCAATGGTGTAGAGTTAGTTGGAAACGTAACATATGTCGTGGATGGCGATACCTTGGACATAAATGGAATTAGAGTTCGATTATCTCTTGTTGATACTCCTGAGAGAGGACAGCCTGGATTCAAAGAAGCAAAGGAATTTGTCAAGTCTCTGTGTTTGGGAAAAAATGGCGAACTTGACGTGGATGATGGGCAAAGAAGGGGAGATAGGTATGGAAGGGAAATAGGAATAGTGTATTGTAATGGAGTAAACATAAACGAAAAACTTGTGAACGAAGGACTGGCAAGAATTCTAACAGATTATTGCGATATTTCCGAATTTTCTAACCAGAAATGGGCGACTGCCTGTAGTAATTCGAGTATGACAGTTGCTCACTAGTAAATGTAATATGAGCATGCTAAAAGTCGATTTGTAGTAACGAAGTAAAAAAGATATAGCCTACCTCCCTACTTACTGGGGATGTGAAAGTAAAGTTAATTCACGCTGTGGTGATTATCTATTTAATTGCTGGAATATCACTAGCAGGTAATTCGGTGGAAGTCACGGCTCAGTCACAAGAAAAGAAACCTTCTTTTTTGAATTCTAGCAACATCGTGAATACTTCAACTACTGGAAATTCAATACCATTTCTAAATAAGTCTCATTCAGTCACAATACTGAGTCATAACTCCTATGTCGATAATGTTGGATACTTTCATGTCGTGGGAGAGGTTGAAAATAATACGCCAAGGGCCGCGGAATTTGTTCAAATTACGGGCACTTTTTATGATATCAATAATGCTGTTATGGGCACTCAGTCTACATATACTAATCCGTCTGACATAAGTCCCGGTGCAATGGCTCCTTTCGATTTAATATTGAGGTCTGCAGGTGTTCCTGCATCACTGATAGATCATTACAAACTATCTGCTAGTTATCAATAAAGAGATGTTGCTCAATCAAAATAATATATATTCACTCGATTAGGAACAAACTAGTTAGGATGATATATTGGATGCATTAAGGCTAAGTCTGAAAGGTTACGATATAAAATGAAATAAGAAATTGGTATATAACCGAACTATGGTCATTTTACTACTAAGACGGGACAATGTGAATATGTTATCACTCCATTTGCAACGCTCCCCAGCAATAGTTTTTTTAATCCAGTCATACCTCTACTCCCAATAACAATCATATCTACTTTATTGTTCTCTGCATACTCTACAATCTCTTTTACTACTGATGTATATTTAATAAGAACATCAGTCTCAACGCTCACTTTATTTTCTGTT
>VBPR01000118.1 GCA_005877345.1 Nitrososphaerota archaeon | reverse complement strand
TATGCAAGAAGCAACTCCAGCACTTATTAAGGCCTCGACAATTGTCCTTATGTGAGCACGATCGCGTAGTTTACTAGAATTTTCTATAATTATTTTTGCGCTCATATTCGCAAGATTGGCAGCATAACTTCCAAAGTATTCATTATTATCATCTCTTGCTAATTCCCAATCTTTAACTGCCGTGACTTTTCCGATTAGATCACCACATCCACTTGCCTGAAGTCTATACGGGGCTTCTGAAATGAGTTTGGTATCTGCGATAACACCAAGAGGGGCATGAGCTTTGAGCGAGTATGGTTTGTCCCTCCCCTTAATGGATACAAATGGACTTGAGATTCCATCGTGTGATGCGGAGGTGGGGACACTAATAAATGGAATATTAAGATTAAAAGAAATCATTTTTGCAACGTCGACTGATCTTCCTCCACCAACGCCTACAATGAAATTGGGCTGTTCTTTTTTTATCATTGATTGAGAAGAATTAATATCATTCATCGAAGCATTTGGAGTCTCAATCCACTTATGCTTCAAAAAAGACCCGTCTAGAGCTTCTACACATTCTTCTCCAACTCTTGTTTTTACAGTATTTCCAGAGATCACAATGACTATTGTGGCTTTATCATTCAGATCTCTAATAAACGATCCAAGTTGATGGATTACATCGTTACCAATCAGTATCTTTCTTGGTAATTCCATCAGATGGTTGGGGTTCGATGTCAATTAGCCTTGATATACAATTGTTATATTTCATTTTATTTCTATCGCTTTGTAAACGAAAAGGGAAGAATATGGCAAAGGAAGTTAAATTAATTCTATACTTAGCGGCATTGAATATACTATTAATCGTATGGATGCTTTGAGAACCTTTAATTAGCTCGGTATATAATCCATTGTACAAACTTCTACATGAAGAGAATATAGTTTAGTGAATATTGATATGTATGATAGAGTACAGGATGAAGAACGAAATCAAAACATTGTTGCTGCTATTCTAAATAACATTCCATCAGAATCTGAAATAACCAAAATAGAATATGAAGGGCCCTTTATCGTACTGTATTCAAGAAAACCCACCATCCTGTTAGAAAATCAAGAGATTATTTCTAAAATGGTGAATTCAATTAAAAAAAGAATAGTTATCAGAGCTGATACATCAATCAGATTATCTGAAGAATCAGTTAATCAAATAATTCGTTCTAGCTGTTCTAATCCAAATTGTCTCTCTGAAATTTTTTTTGATCCCGCTCTAGGAGAGACGACAGTTTTTGTCAACGATTTTAGAACTCTGACAGAGCTGAATCAGCTACAGATTCCGCTGGTAGAAAAAACAGGTTGGAAATTAATTTATAGGCATGCTCCAAAAAATCTGAAGCTTCTCAAATCTATGAACGAAATATTGCATTGCTCATCGGAAGAACGAATGTATTTTTACAAACGAGTTGGTGAAAAAATATTTAGACAAAAATTGTCTGGTTCTGAAGAAGCAAGTATTGTGTGCTTGGGAGGCTTTTCAGAAATTGGTAGAAGCGCATTGTTAATCGTTACTCACGAAAGTAAGATCTTATTAGATTTTGGAATTAAAAATTATGAAAATGAAGATAACGAATTACTGCCACGACTAGATATTTATGGGGTTGGCATGAACGAAATAGATGCAGTTATTATTTCACATGCCCATCTGGATCACTGTGGAGCCGTTCCAATTTTGTGCAAGTATGGATATGACGGACCCGTATATTGCACCGAACCCACTTTTCCAATTATGATATCAATACTCCGGGATTATGTTTCGAGTAGTAAAGAACCTTTATACTCTACAAGAGATATAGAAACTTTAATTACTCACGTAATTCCTCTAAATTATAGTGCAGTAACAGATATCTCTCCTGATGTTAGAATAACATTTGCAAACTCTGGACATATGATTGGCTCTGCCTCCACGCACTTGCATATTGGAAATGGAGATCACAATATTGTGTATACTGCTGATTTAAAATTTGGAAGACTGAATACCGTCGATAATGCATTTTGGAATTTCCCTAGAGCAGAAACACTAGTAATAGAAAGTACAAATGGGAATAGGGATGACAAATTTGTTACAAGAGAAGTTGCGGAAGAAACTTTAGTAAAAAGTATCAATTCAACTATTCAAGGAGGTGGAAGATTGTTGATTCCCGTCCCTATTCTTGGTCTATCACAAGAAATTTGTGTAACATTGGGAATGTTAAGAAGTATCAATAAAATAAATCCTGACAATATTTTTGTGGACGAAAAAATAATGCAATTGTTTAATTTTTATGAAATTTATTCGGATTATTTATCAAAGCCCCTTAAACAACGAATAAGTGACCAGACTGAAGATCCAATTTTTATTAACAGCTTAGTAAAACTAGAACCATCCGTTAAATGGGAGAGATCAATATTATTGTGTCCATCTTCAATGCTTACGGATGGGCCATCCGTGACATATTTGAGTCAAATAGCAAATGATTGTCTGAGTAAGGTTATTCTACTATCTGAGCAATTTCAATCTACGGCCGGAAAACTACTTCAGCAAGGAGAACGTAATATTACCATAGAAGGAAAAAATCTTGATATTAAATGCAACGTTGATGTGATACCAGGATTTAGTATCCATAGTGATTACAATCAATTATTAGCTTATATAAACCGGTTAAGACCAAAACTAAAAAAAGTAATAACCAATCATGGAGAAGGAAAGAAATGTCAAAACCTATCTAATTCTATTAACAAGATATTCAAGATCCAGAGTTTTCATCCACTAGTTGGAGAATCAATAAAGGTGTTGTGATTTTATAGAGAAGCTATTTGAGATCATGTACTCCCTTCCATATCTTTACGGCTGGTGGTGTAATGACTACGCGTTCTTCCCCCAATCTTGCAATATCTCCTCCGGCCGATTTAACGAAATTATATAAATCATCTATAGCCTTTCGTAATGTTTCAATATCTTTCTGGGCCATGGGTGTTATTCGTACTATCAAAATCATATGCTTTTTTGCATCATTTTTAATCAAATCAACATCGCTAATGTCTTTGAGAGTAATGGCCTTGAGATAAATGGGTTGATTTTGCAAAGTAGCACATCCTCTATTGGTAGCTTGAGAGGCTGAAAGTCAAATAGTTATTCTGGTCAAATATATTTTACTCGTTACGTCAATTTGTATAATCAAAGCCCAACAAGTCCTATTAGACGCAAAAATAAAACCCTATATTATTGATCTTTCTTAAAGATTTTTTCAAAATATTTTAATTTAAATTAATTTTTTAGCAAATAACAAACATAATTATTTTGCTTGTTAAGGCTAGTTGAGCCCTCATGGTTGAATCGGCCTTAATTTAAGTGAATTCTAGTTATATTTGATTAGAAAGTTCATCGGGTAGCCCACTTTAGATGGTGGCTATTCTGGAGTGAGAAAGACTCCTAGATTATCAAGTTATTAAATTGTTATTAGGAGGAGTTCAATTCTATTAGTAATCGATTTATCGTTGAATAAACCCCGTTTAGGTTTGTAATACACTGTCTTATGTTCTCAATATTATTTTTATTCATTTGAATTCCCTGATTATACTTTGTTTCAATCTTATTATTGTCGGTTTCCATATAAATAGTATAAATTGTATGATCCTGTTGAAAGGAACAGTGATGTACATATTGTCTAATTTCAAAGTTATTAATATTTATGCCGTCTACAACTTGTTTTTTCAATATTGTGATTTTCTTAGTTGGATCATTCTTCCAATGATTTAGATCAGCATCGCGTTTAAATGTCATCTTTTGTCATACTCTAAAAATCGAACCCATTCAGGGAACCATAAATTATATTCTGAAACTCCGATACCTTTAGAGAGAATGGAAGGAGAATTGTAAAATACTTTATCCGCACCCAACTCTTTGGAAATCCTGATATTTAATTCCTCGAGAGATGCTACTTGTCCAATGTATTTATGAGCAATCAATTCTCTATTTTGCGTATAAAGGCCTACTTGGCGTCCATCTACTGTAGGAACGTAGCTAACGATAACAGAAACTGATCCAACACCAACCCTTCTTAAATAATAAATAGATTCTTTGGTAGTTATTCCAGTTTGAATTGTTCCTTGAATCAGACCAATCTTTTTCTGACTAATTTTATGTTTAAGGATGTATTTTAAAGATTTTCCAGAAGTTATCATTTTATTCTTACTAATATTTTCGGAAAAATCAATCATGCGATCAGAATCATCGTATCTATCATTGATTATAGCCTCACCCAAGTCAAATTTTGGAAGGTGATTCCGATACTCTGCACTAAAACCAAGTGTCATTGGTCTGGGATAATCGGGTTCTGCATAAGCTGCTTCAATATCAATGTCAGTATATCTTGAAAGAAAATCTGCCTGCACTTTTCCAATTCTCTTTCTAACTTCATAAATTCCCTTTCCACCTATAGTTGCAGTAACATGAGATTCTCGTATGAATTCAAACGGATCTATCATTGTCCTGGTCGTAGGAAGTGATAGTATCTTTTCCTGTCCAATTTCAGTATCCATTTTGATTAATTCTCCTGGACCTACGTCTTGAAAATTCATTTTTGGAAAAGGAATGCGAAGCGAATTTTCTGAAGCTATTATAGAGATTGATTTGTTTTTGTCAGCGGCACTTACAAGTGGTTTAAAACCAGTAGAATCTCTATATGAATAGGCTTTTCCATCATACATCATAGTAAGATTTCCTCTTAGATGTCTATCCAAAAACTCACAAGCTTTTTCAGGATTTTCTTTATCTATCAGCAACTTTTTGAAAATGCAATAAATCTTGTATAGCGAGTCAGCACTTGAAGCATTCCCTATGAGGGGGTGGAGATGTAATTTTTCAATGTCTACAAAGAAACCATCAAGAATCACATTAATTTTATTCATACTTTTAAATCTTGGAGTTCTCTTAGATAAATAGCCCAATCCTACCATATGTTGAAGGTTACTATTATTATCCACGAGCTTTAGAATTGATGTATCACCAGGGAATGGTCCAATACCACTCGAGACCAAATTATCTATAATTATTTTCCAATAAGCCTTGCCTCTATGTTGAAGCATTTGTAATGAATTAATGAAATATGAAATCAGGGTTTCTCTATCAGTTGTATAGTTTGCAATTGCAAAAATGCCGGCCAAGTATCAATATTATGATCTGAAAAGAAATTAAATTTTGTGTTTAAGCAAATATGATTTTTGATGAGATTGAAACAAAGCTCAAAACATTAATTTATGAATTATAATAAACTTACCAAGTGCTCATAGGGCTAATTGGTAAGGCAAATGTAGGCAAGTCTACCTTTTTTTCTGCATCAACAGAAAACATTGTCAACATTGCAAATTATCCATTCACAACAGTGAAACCTAACCTTGGAATTTGCCACGTGAGAACAAAATGCGTGTGTACAGAGTTTGGAGTTAAGGATAATCCAGTTCATTCTATTTGCGTTGATGGAATAAGGTATATACCAATTCAAATAATTGATGTCGCTGGTCTAGTCCCTGGTGCTCATGAGGGAAAAGGGCTTGGAAACAAATTCCTAGATGATGCACGGCAAGCCGATGCCCTTATACACGTAATTGATATCTCGGGTTCAACTGACTTTGAAGGAAGGCCCTTGACAGCAGGTACGGGCGATCCACTTGAAGACCTTAAATTCGTTGATGAAGAATTTGATTTATGGCTTGTTTCAATTATTAAAAGAGATTGGGATCACATAAGAGAGCTTGATTCTTCAGGCCTAAATACAGCTCAAATATTAAAAAAAAGATTATCGGGGTTGGGAGTCACAGAATCGACTATAGATAAGGTACTGAACATATTCAATCTACATAACAAGAAAATTAGATCTTGGACAGAGCAGGAATTGTTCAACTTTTGTCAAAGTATAAGAAGAATGGAAAAACCAGTAGTTATTGCAGCTAACAAGGCAGACGTTTTAACATCTCAAAATAATCTGGAAAAAATCAAAGAAAAATACACTCATGTTATACCTTGTACTTCAGAGTTAGAAGTATTATTACGAAAAGCTGCAAAGAATGGGTTCTTACATTATCTTCCAGGAGACGATTCATTCGAAATTAAAGAAAATATGCAATTAAGCCAAAAACAGAGGCACGCACTTCAAATTGTCTCAAGTTTTATTAAAAAATATGGTTCAACTGGAGTTCAAGAAATATTAAATGTAGCTTGTTTTGATCTGCTAAAGAAGATAGTTGTCTATCCTGTCGAAGATGAGTCAAAGTTAACCGATAAAAAAGGCAATATTCTTCCGGAAGCTTATTTACTAAATGAGGACTCAACTGCAAAGGACTTAGCCCATGTTGTACACGACGAATTGGGAAAGGGTTTCCTTTTCGCCATTGATGTAAGAACAAAAAGGAGATTGGGAGCTGATCATAAATTAAAAAATAATGACGTAGTTAAAATTGTCTCTACAGCAAGCAGAAAGTGATATTAATGTTATGTCTTGGAATAGAAAGTACGGCACACACTTTTGCTTGTTCTGTAATAAAGTACTCGGATTATGAAAAATATCCTAATATTCTTTCTGACGTTAGAGATAGTTTCAAAGCCGCTGACGGATCAGGCATCCATCCCAGAGAAGCCGCTCGTCATCATGCATCAGTGGCAATAAAGGTACTGAAACAATCTTTAGAATCATCTAAAATTAAATACAAGGATCTAGACATTGTTGCCTATTCTGCTGGTCCGGGTCTTGGACCCTGTTTGAGGATTGGCGCTGTCATTGCTCGATCTATATCTTCATTTTATGATAAAAAATTAATCCCAATAAATCATGCATTAGGACACATTGAACTTGGAATGAGCCTAACCGGTGGTGTTGATTCTTTAGTCCTTTTAGTTTCAGGAGGCCATACTATGATACTGGTATTTAATAATAGAAGATGGCGTGTTATAGGAGAAACTTTAGATATCACATTAGGACAACTTCTAGATCAATTTGGCAGACACCTAGGATTAGCTTCACCATGTGGCTCAGAGATAGAAAGGCTAGCAAATAAATCATCTAAAAATTATATCTCGTTACCATATTCAATAAAGGGTAATGATGTTACTTTCTCAGGGATACTATCCGCTGCTAAGAGATTGATTTCAACTAATAAATACAGGTATGAAGATATGTGTTATTCAATCCAAGAGACTGCCTTTGCCATGATAACTGAAGCTGTTGAGAGGGCTCTCTCATCTACTGAAAAAAGAGAACTACTAGTAGTTGGTGGTGTATCTGCAAACAAAGAACTTTCCCATATGCTCAATCTTGCATGCCTAAGACATAAAGTAAAGTTCAATTCATGTCCGATTTCATTTGCAGGAGATAATGGAGTACAAATAGCATGGACTGGAATACTGTCTTATTTGAAATCAAAACTTTTTGTAGATATTCCCAATTCCTTTGTCAACCAATCATGGAGGGTCGATAGTGTGGATGTTTTGTGGAGAAACTAGGTTAAGGATACTATTGACACAAAATTTCGGGTAACTTTAGACCATCAAATTCGATGGATTTTTGCACGATTTTATTCGGGGTTCTGATAACACATATTACTATCACCTATCAAGTTAACAGGACCTTAATCCGGTAGCTTTTAATAATTTGTGAGTTTATGTAATATATGTTGAATAAACATTCTTTTCGAAAGTCTGTCTTTCTGTTTACGACACTGGTACTTGTAACAGGAAGCATAACTATAGCGATACCATCTTTGAATATTAGTGAAGCAAACCCAAATAAATGGCAGGATCACAAGGATATGGTCTTTGGAGGAATCTCAAGCATTCAAAATAACGATCAAGGGAAACCTGGATGGGTCCTATCTGGACATTGGTTCACAAATATTATAAATAAAACAAAAGATAGTTTCAATCAGACAAATCCAGCGAAGTTTGATTCATGGTTCTATATGGCCATGTTAGATGGATCTGCAATGCATAAACATGCAATATCTAATTTTTCACTGAGTGATATTAGCAGTCAAGGCAATACCACGTCGTATAAGGGAACGGTCACAATAACGCTAAAGGAAGGACCCGCTAAAGAAGTACCAATTGAAATAAAAGTAATGAACAATCACGTTATTGCATTATCACTGGACGCAACTAAAACGAAGAATCACTTTGGTGATACACCAATATACGGAATCATCCCAGCCAAAGCCGATATCATGAAGATGATGTCTCATATGGGTAACAAGACTATGGGTAACAAGACTATGACGGGGATGCATATGAATATGAGCCAAAAGTAAACAGTTCAATGATGATCAAATCCCCTGTGCGAAATCGATATTAAGCTGAAGGTGGAACCAAATTCCACCCACACTTTTTCTTGAATTTAGTAGAACTCAGCAAAAGATACTAATACCAACATTATTCTTGATGATATTTTCTCATTAACAATATGCAGTAGTATGATCAGAAGAAAAGCATTGTAGTAAATTGGTTTAGCAATATCATTGCGTTATAGTGACAATCTGCTATTGCTTTTTGAATAGTTCTTTTTGGGTTTCTATTTCTTTTGCCCACTTTTGGCTGCTAAATACACTGAATTTATATTTTGAATCACTTATTTCAACAACAACCTTAGTAAGAATGAAGCCTTCAGAATTGACTTTACTCACTCTATCTAACGTGGTATTCAATAAAACGTTTCCCATCTTTTTATTTAAAGTCGTAAGGTTCCCTTCTGTTTTTTCAAAAATAATCCTTTGATTGGTTAAACTTAAAATCCCACTACCAAGTTTTACTTCAGAGCAATCTTCTTCAAGAACCAATTTTTCTCCCGGATTTGGGTCTATTTGTGGTGCCATATTTTTATTTCCAGACTTTGGATATATTATGATTGCACTATTATCTCGAACTGTTGTTCAAAGGAGCCGAATCAAACATTTACTTGACTAAATGGTATGATAAAAAGGCAATTTCAAAAATTAGAATTCCAAAAATATATCGACATAGGGTACTTGATGACGACTTGAGAAGGAGGAGAACAATCAGCGAATCTAAGATGATTGCGCTGGCAAAAGAATTTGGTTTAAGAACACCATACATTTATTTCGTAGACACCGTTCGTGCTGAGATAGTCATGGAATTTATTTCTGGAACAAGGGCGAGCAAAGTTTTGACATCATCAATTTGTAATGAGATAGGAAGGTTCGTTTCCACCCTTCATTTGTTCAACATAATACATGGGGACCTTACTCCAGCGAATTTCATTGTAAATAGAAAAATTACGATGATAGATATGGGACTCTCTTTTCATTCAACACGTAGAGAGGACAAAGCTATGGACATAAGATTATTCAAGGAAATTCTGAAGAGTACCTATCATCGCAATTGTTCTGAATTTTTTGGTGATTTCTTGGATGGCTATAAATCTGTCAACTCAAAGGAATTGGATAAAATTTTGCAGAGGATAGATGAAATTGAAACAAGGAAAAGATATGCTCCTACATGAATATCTGGTGGCCTATACAATTTTTTTATTGTGCTGTAGCATCATTTGTAGGGATCGCAGAGTCAATAACTATTTTGACCTATTGCAAGCTGGAGATTTTGTTACTGACTTAAGAATCAATTAATCCCATGAGTATTTTTTCAAATTCATCGACATGTAGACCTTTTATGAATAAGGCACATGTCGAGATCTCTTATGAATACGCCACACAATTAAGATTACTACTCCTACAGCAACAGGATAAGAAAGAGGAAATGGAACGAACATGCCGACCACCAAGGCTACTACTGCCACCAATACAATTAACACTAATGTTTCCTTAAGCCAATTCTGACTATCAAACACGATGATCAAAAGATTTGTCTTCATTTAAGGTTTCTCCTAATTCTTGAGCAATCGATAATATGCACAGATAGCAAATAGAAAATTATTATTAATTCCAAAATCAATATTGACTGTGACCTTTATATACTGATAACTGCTGTTGTCATTGGGATTGTTCTACTCGTCATCGGATCTGTCGAAACTCAAGATGAGGATGTTTATGGATTACTGCTATTTAATAGAAAAATTATGGTTTGATTGGAAAGAATACTGTCTACATTTCTTCACGTTAAGTGAAGAGCGTTACAAGACCCCAGATTAAATAAAATTACTTGATCAGAGTAACAAACAGCAAATAGAAAATTATTTAAGATAACGCATGTAATAATCAGTTAGAAAAACTAACAAACACGTGGTTAAAATTGATAAAAAATGATAGTGTTCGACCGTTCATAATTCACTGTATGGTTCTGAAACTTTCTCAAAAAGAATCTTTAGCGTATTTGAAAGATAAAGGATTTGAAATAAGTATTCAACATTTTTACAGATTAAAAAAGAATATACAACAATCAAGGTTTGACAGACTGAATTTAATAGCAAAATCCCAATTTGTAGATCAGCATTTAGAACGAATAGATTAATTGGAATTAATCAATTAAGAAATGTGGTCTCTATATCACAACGAAAAGGACAATTACAAAAAAGTTTTGATACTGGAAAAGATTGCAGAACTTCAAACATACATTAGTCCATATTATGACGGTTCACGTTATGTAATGGAAAAATCAATTACAGCAAATCAAAATGAAACCGAAAAAAATAGTACCATGCCCGCTCTATAATACTGATAACCCTCTATTATCAGATCATGCAAATGAGTTGGACGTATTCTTGAACAAACCGTTTTGGATATGGGACGAAAAAGAACATTCTGAACAATTCATAAAAACAAATGGTAAATGCTGTCATGTTGATATTTTGGGAAGACCACAAAAGAACGGTATTGATTTTCCTATTTTTGATTATCAGAAATTAATCTTTGATGCCATTGAGCAAAACATGAATGTCTGGATTTTAAAAAGTCGTGGTATTGGATTAAGTACATTTCTTATATATTATCTAACCTGGAAGATATTATCATCTAACGAATTACAACACAGAACCATTCTGATAGTGTCGGGCACACGTGAGATCCATGCTAATTATTTGAAAGAAAAAATGGCTGGACTGTTTGAAAGAAACTTCCCATTACTAAATCTCTCCACCAAGTATACAGATGATCCTCAAATATACACGGATACTTTGCTTTCCTACAACTGCAATTAAGGACTTGCGTGGATATTTTGAGGCTGCGTATATTTGGTGTGATGAATCAGATTATTTTCCAGAATCAATCCAGGATGAATTAATTCATGCTGTTTCACCATATCAAACAAAATCTAATTGTAAAATAATTCTATCAAGCACATCGTACAAACCGAATGGACTAATGCAGAGAATAGAACAGGATAATACATAAGAATATGTTATCTAATCTTCACGCAGTAGTATTAAAACAATATCTTGCTATAGATCCAAAGTATGATAAGTTAATTACTAGTTTAAGAACAGCATACACAAACGAATTATCTCTTGGCAAGGACCAGACAAGTTACTCAGATTTACTGGATGCTCTTAGGCTAGCATTAAAGGCATATAATTTTGAATAAATTAATATTGACTTCTATTTATTCACTGACTAGAAGTCGCTAGAACCGGCTGCACTAAACTTGCTGCCTTTGATACTTATGATGTCGGGCCGGTCATTAATCCACTTCAAGAAATCCAAATTAAGTGTATGGCTTACTACCATTTTTGTACCGGATAGATAAAAGGATGGGGTCATTCCAGTCTTGTCAAGGACTTCCTGACGAATTGCTTTCATATCCTGCCCAGGTTTTAGTATAACCGCTAGTGTGTAGAGATGATTCTCATTGGCATTCCTGTCAAATATGAGAGAGATAATCAGCAAAGGATCAACTTTAGAAAATATGTTTTTTAAAGCACTATCAAGTACTTTGAATTTATTTACGACATCTTGAACTTCACTCATTAGAGATTTTTCAAGAAACTCCCTTATAAAATAAGTGAAGCCTCCCTCTCTTTAAGCGGCCTTATGTATTATGTCTTCATTTAGCCTATTTAGATTTTAAAGACTTTGACTGTAGAACAAATATTACAAAAAGAAATTGAAGAATCAAGGACATCGCTTGATCGAGAAAAGGAGGAATCTATATACAAACGGGAACTTCAAAAAAGGATTGAACTGATAAATTGGACTTTAGAAAATATGAAGAATCCCGACATCTATATTGTGCCCTTATTGAATCTAAAATGAATGGAATTATAGATAAAATAAACGAAACAAATTCTATAATAGAAGCCGATCCATTGCATAGTGAATTAAGAATTTTAGATTGGATTTTGTATCAGGTTTAGCAGTAACGAAATAAAACAGTTTGAAAGGATATTCTATTACCTAAACATAATCTGAAACGATTTTCTATTACCTAATCATAAAAGTTTTATAATTTGTTGAATTATTATGTTGCAAGCACAACGAAAAGTATGCGACATATTCATTCTGGTGGGCAATAATTGGGCCCACTGGTTGGTTAATCGAACCATCAAGCGTCTTTAATGCAGGTGAATCTAGGTGCTTTCGCTCAACCAATATATAGTATAGGATACTAGACGCACTTAATGAATATGAAAACAACACTAATTTTGATAGGAACATTTGCTCTTTCATTGGTTATGGCATATCCAATGATGAGTTTAGCGCAGGAAGAGGAAACAGGAAACCAGACATCGTCTCAATCACAGGTCGAGGTCCCAATGAATCTCACTCTAAAGGCAAAGGGTGGAGAGAAAGCAAAAGAAGGACAAGAGAATAAGAGTATTACAGTTGATGTAACAATTCAACAGGGTGAAGGCGGAAGCCCCACAAAAGTACCAGTAACAGCAATGGTACCAAATAATACTAAGATGCAGGATGTACAACTTTGTTCATCCATGAAAGAGGGAAAGCAATCGTGCCAGTCGTTAAAGGACTTCATGCCGAAAGAAAATCAATCATCCAGCGGATCATCTGAAGGTTCAAAGTCTTCTAGCAACACTAATGACAACGGCGGGCAATAATAACGGTAACGAAGACAACTAGGCAGTTAACCTAGTTAAAAATATTTTTTTTATACTTTTTCTCAATTAATGACTAATCAGTCTAATAAATCTAGTCCATTCTGTATGTTGAGTTTTAATCGTTTTATAATTTCTTGAAGAATGAATTTTATTATATATTGTTACCAAATAGGATTTAAGAGAAAACACAAGAACAAATAAAATCAGTTAGATTTAAGGAAGAAATGCATTTTAGATATCAATAATTCTTAACGAATTCTTCTATTCAATGATACCAATCGTATTATATAGTTGGCTCTAGTCTTGACACACAACGTCTAAACACGGCAACTGGTGGCGGACTCTATTGTTTCTTGTTCATTAGCGATGGTCTTGTCTAGAAAGCCATCAGTTGCCACATTCATAATGTTTGTTATTAAATATTCCAATCGAAGTTCTAGACCAAAGCAAAGGTGCAGTGCTTGCTGCCACACTAACTGTTTTGTTGATTTCTGACTTGCTGGTTACTAAATTATCCTTCTTCCTTTCCAGCCATGTTATCTGCACCAGCAGAGTCGACAGTTTTAACTTTACCACCACTTAGCTTTATTAGTCCTCTTATCTCTCCGGCTGGATGATCACTTGTGTGAACATTGACATAAGTCTCTTTGTTACCCATCGCCGTCTCGAGATCTTGCACCGTCTTTCCAGCCATGGGACCTTGAAGATCAGAGGCAGCAATTTCTCCTTGAATTATGACTCCTGTATCTGCTTTATTCTGTTTACCTGACTTTAATAGATCTACTACAGGTTCCCCGCTTTGTCCCTTCATACCTGCGTGTATATGCGCCGCAGTTACATCCGTTATTCCCGTTATGTTAATCTTAAATGTAATATCGTCGCCTTTTGCTTTGAATTTCGCCTTTGCTGTTGCCGATGAAGTTGTAGGTGGGACCTCACTGTCTCCTTTAAGTTTTGCTTTAAAATTCTCGTTTTGTGCATAGATGTAATTTGAGTTCACCGTAGCGATAAATACCAGCGATAACAGTGCTGCTGAGATACATGCAAAAATTAGTGTGTTGTTTAGTTGGAATTGCATGAAGTTATCTAAATTACAATGTATTTCAGGCTATGCAAAACAACATCTATACTTTTCCTAAAGTTTATTGTGATAGAACTAGTTTAGGTATTGATATTACACAAAATTTTCTCTATTGAGGTTGATATTCAGTGTAACTGATTAACGTGTTACATTTGCTAATTCCCTTTTGACTCGATCATCTTATGTATCATCTAATCCAATGATTATAGACTCTTAACGTGACTATTAAGAGAAATAATGATATTTGATGAATCAATCTAGAGTTTCGATAGAAGA
Organism: Nitrososphaerota archaeon; assembly: GCA_005877345.1. Lineage (GTDB taxonomy): Archaea > Thermoproteota > Nitrososphaeria > Nitrososphaerales > Nitrososphaeraceae > TA-21. The sequence goes on along the minus strand of VBPR01000118.1, from coordinate 6,124 downwards.
TTACGTTATCTATTCCTAAATTCTTATCACTTTCTACTATACAAAATTTTCATGACTTTCTACCAAAGGAATTATAAGTTGGTCAAGATAACCGTACAACGCCTAACACACAACTGGTGGGAAATTGGTTGTGTCTTGTTCATTCAATCAAATTACTTCTCCCATCAGTTGTTAATTATTAGTTATTAACAACGCCTAACACAAGCAACTGATGGGGGCTTAATTGTTTCTTGTTCCCTTCTTTAAAGATTTGGTCGGTATAAAAATATTCGTATTTGTTAGAACGTTATTGTAGAAATATCTGTATACTAACAAGGTAACGCTAAGAATATCTTAATTAAACTACTTTATAGTTTGTTGTGAATGATCCAACTAACGCAAAACTCACTGGTGGGGCACAGCCTCCATTAGCATCATACGGTCCCACCAGTTTAATATTAAAGGGGTTCAAGTTTAAATAGAAACGTCAGGGTTATGATGTCAGCCACTGCTCTTAGGTATTTGTAAATGGACTTTTCCAGTCTATTCCAATACGTTAACTCTATCGCCATAGATTCTTAGGAGATCATTTATTTCAGGATCATCATCTAGTTTGATTTTACTCCTCCTTTTCTTAGCCGAGGCTCTGGAATCAATTCCTAAGAATGAATTCTTAGCAATATCAAAATTCTTAGCAATATCAAAAGGATCTTCAACCGTTTCAACCACATCTTTTATCGTTGCTTCCTTTTCTAACTCGTAAACAGGAACGATTTCACCACAATTGTAACATTGTCTAAACTGATCATGATTTACTGAAATTGGTTCATTATCTGGGTATATTCTGTTTTTCAATTCGATCAAAAATTCGAATTTTTTACAACGTTGGCAATACGCTTTTGATTCATCATCATTATCGTCATCATTATCGTCATCGTTATCGTCATCGTTATCGTCATCGTTATCGTCATTGCCCTCACCAAAATCCATTATTCCATAAGTTGATCGCCTGTGCAATTTAGTATTACTTAATAATAATATTTAAAAAGGTTAGTCCCACTATTTTTTTATGATGTCTTGTAGATCTGAACTTCAGTTTAATGAAAGAACGTTTGAAGCGTACGGACAGCAGGGATTAGATCCACCTCATGGCATACTAGCAGTAAAGGCAAGGTATGAAAAATTCAAATCTAAATTTAAGGAAGACAAAGGACCGTTACAGATAATTATTAAATCTATGCATCGACGACCCAAAATAATATTTGATAAAGCTGGAAAAGCAATCAAGAAAGATTTTTTGACCTATACTACAGAATACATAGGTCATGACTGGTTGGGTAATGAGATGAGGGTAATAGACAACATTGAAGGTGTTTTTACAAAACCTAGAATGAGGGTTACTACAAAACTAGATCCGGAAACGGGTAACCATATTCGTAAAAAAGAATATGACGGGGAGTTGAAGAGTATTATATTGAACTAACAGAAAAAAACAGAAAACAGGTGATAGAAGATATCATAAACAAATGCAATGGCACTTTTATAGAGAACATCAAATTTTATGGGCATTTTCCAAGTTCGATTAAAGGTCCGCCGTCCAGGTGCGATCAATTTACTTACGATCAGTTTATCAATAGTAGTTTAGATGAATTAGAAAGACTAACACGAACATCGCAAACACCTATTCCTTATTCTAGTAAGGATAAGAAGGGATACATGGGATAATTATGAATGATAATATATTTGAAACATTGAAAGGATTAAGTCGTAAGAGAGAACAAAAAGATAATCAAACTTGTAAAAGAAAAGATCCTTCCTATATTTATCTAGATGAAAATAATCAAATTAAAGAAATCCCATTATCAAATTTAAATCCAGCAGCAAGTGTTTACATCAATATAACAATGAATTACAATTACAAAAATCCAGCAAAATTAATTCACGATTCTATATTTCATGACAGTTGAATTTAGATATAAACAACTTAATTATAGTGATTCCAGTTACCGATAATTCGGAATATTTATTGTAAAAATTTTATAAATTAGAAATTCTAACGTTTAATATTAAATGAACAACTTAGCCTTAAAATGATTGATCGAATGAAAACAAAACAAATCATTCAAAACATGCGTAGAACGCCGATTTGTCAAAATTTTTGTAGTTTATGTTATTGGCTGTTTCTTTTCCATTTTTAGTTATACGAATTTTTCCTATTAATTTTTTTATTAAACCGCGAGTACGTAGGTCTTCTACGGCACCATCAGTTTGGTCATTAGTAAATCTTAATTGATTTCCAATTTCATATTTATAAAAGGTCTTGTAATCTTCTCCTGTCATTTCATTTATCTTTTCCAAAAATTCGTCCGATCTATGATCATTATTATTATTTTCTTTTGACATTCTTGTTTATTGATACGTCATGCTATGAAAACTTTGTCTTTAGAAGTTCTAGCCTCGTAAACCTAGTATTATATAATAATCTGGGTTTGGCTATGATTAAATAATTGAGTAAAAGGTTATATCGTATAACTGGATTTAGCAGTTAATGGCAGACGATGAATGTCATAAATACGGGTTGTTCCCACTGTTGGGCTCCTGTAGATTGGGAAACAAAAAATTGTAAAAGTTGTAACGATCCCCAGGAAGCCTGCGAGTGTGAAATCGTGCCACACTTAAGACAAACATAAACAAGTATAATTAAGAAAAACAATAAATTAAATTTAGAAATTCTAACAAAATTTATAGTGTTTATGGATGCTAAATTTTTTATTTTGGTATTTGGTTTTTTTTCTAAGATTGAGGAAGATACTATTTGCAAGTACTAATGAAAGCAAATTTAATGAAATTTTTCTCTATCTGAAAACCTTTAACATCGAAATAGAATTTGTAAGATTTGAGAGTATTGAAATTCAATCAAATAAATTGGAAGAGATAGCATTGCAAAAATCTAAAGAAGCATATGGTAAGATAGGCGAACCATTAATAGTGGAGGATACTGGACTTTTTATAGATTCACTCAAGGGCTTTCCTGGCCCTTATTCCTCGTTTGTTCTTGAAACCATTGGAAATCAAGGAATTTTAGATCTACTCTTAAATAATACAAAAAGGTCTGCACTTTTTACATCAATCGTAGCATATAAGGACAGCAATAAGCATATGACATTCTCTGGTGATACAAAAGGCACCATAAGCGAGCATATTACAGAAGGTGGTTGGGGCTACGATCCAATATTCATTCCGGAGGGTTCAACAGCTACCTACGGACAACTGGGCATAACTAACAAAATGGGAGTGTCACACAGAACACACGCATTGAACAATTTTGCAGAGTGGTATTCTGGAAATTATTCTAGAGAACAAGAATTTTAATTACTGAGTAATTGGCTTTTCGTATCCCTCAATCCACCTTTCAGTATACCTTTTGAGATTCTGAAGAACTACTATTCTCGATATTTCACTTTCATCCATAAGAGAAAATGTATCTAGGTATTGGCAAAGTAAATGTGAATAACTCCTAATTTCATCCATTTCCAACATATCTGAATTTTCTAATCTTTGTGTAGACATACCTATATGCATATATGATTTTATTTCTATAAAATGTGGATTGGCTCTTCTCATGAGATCAGCAAATTCCTCTATGTAATTGTTTGAATTATTAATATTCCTTATCATGGTCATTCTCAACACCGTTCTTGTATCCATTTGTGATAATAATTCAAGACTCTTTTGCCATCTGTCCCATGCATCTGTGTATCTAGGTCTATTGACCAGTGTGAACATTTTCTTATTAGAGGCATTAGTTGAAAGATACAGCTGTGTTGGTAGGGCCTCTTCATCTATCAATCTTTGAAGCATCTCTGGTTCCTGTCCATTTGTTACCAAAAAGATTGATTTTGTATTCTCTAGGGTTTTAAGATATTTGATCAGGCTTGGCAGTTTTGGGTACATAGTAGGTTCTCCAGAAAGTGATATTGCATAGTGCTGGGGGAATAGTGATTCATCAAGTTTTATCTTATCACTTTTTGTGTTACCATAATGTCCAACGATGAGTTTTCTTCGTTCCTCTACTAAATTATTAATTATCATATCCGGTTCATCAACCAGATTTTCGGGCATCTTTAGAGTATCATAAAATTCGGTAGGGCGCCAGCAGTAAATACATCTATTTTCACAGTTCATGGCAGTTGGTGTCATTTCCATGCATCTATGAGTTGAAATACCATAGAATTTGTGTTTATAACAGGTTCCTTCGTTGGAGAAAGACTTTTTTGTCCAATGACAGAGTTCTACTGCCGAATGATTGTAAACACCATATTTCGCTTTCTTTAGTTTTGCTTTGGTTAGAGGTGAGATTTGAATAAGGTTTTGTGTATCTGTATGTGATATATATTCATCAGAACAACTCATAGTACAAAAACGAGTTGCACAATGACATTTAAATGTTAAAATTTATCTTAACCTATCATGGACTGGTAAAATTTAAAATGTAATGAGATGAGAGTTTTTTCGAGCCTATTTTTGTTATTCATGCGAACAAATTATTTCCTTCCAAACAATTTCCAAAACTTCTTTATATTCTTATGATTCTAAAAAAAGCAAATTCAAGATGTTAGATACTGATCAAATTTTAAAAATTGCACTTGACATGGTTGAGTGGAACTCAATACCTGCCGTACTGCGGTTCATGTACATGGTAAGAACATAAAGAAGGTAATGTTAATGATAGATGTAACCACCGCAGACCTAATGCTTGCAAAGGATTTAGGTTGTGATGCAGTGATAACACATCACCCGATTGGTAAAGCGGCTATTAATTTTTACAAAGTTATTGATAGGCACATCGAGTACATGAAGGAAAATGGCATTTCAGAAAAAACTGCTAGATTGTCTGTTATGGACCTAAAGAAGAGAATAGAAATCAGGAATCATGCTCAGATATACTCTTCCGTTATTGATTCTGCAAAAATATTAGGTATGCCATTACTAAACATTCATCAACCATGTGATGAGGTTACAACAAGAGTAATTTCTCAAAAGATTAAGGAGAGAAATGCAAATTTAGTATCGGAGATCATTACAGCGTTAGAGGAAATACCAGAGTTCAAAAAAGCAGAGACTAAGATTCAAGTTGCTTATGGACAATTTGATTCATACGTAGAGAAATGGGTTGTAGTAATAGCTGCAGGAACTAATGGTGGATATCTTGTAGCTAGGAATTATTTTGAAAATGGTATTTCGACGGTTCTTTATTTTCATATTGATTACAACGATTTGGTCAAGTTAAGGGAGAGTAATATTCAAGGCAACTTGGTAATATTAGGACATCTGGCCGGAGATTCAATTGGCATAAATGCATTGGGCAATAAATTGGAAAAAGAAGGAATACAGGTTGTTCGAAAAGATATCATTACGATTTAAAAATGATTTATCTAACAATTATATACTGTAAACATATCAAAGCAATGTTGATCGGCCTTCGTAGTATAGCCTGGTCAGTATAGGCGGCTGTGGACTACAAAATGAATTTTTGTTGGAAGAAACCGCTCGAGGAGGGTTCAAATCCCTCCGAAGGCCTTACATAATAAACTTACGAAGGTCGCCGAGTGTAAGCCTGCTACGATAGGTAGATAGGCCACCAATATTGTTCTTTATTATTATACCATTTCCGTTATAATTTTTGCAGCCTTCTTGGCCCCATTCTTTACATCGGCCCTATTAGTTCTGCCCAATTCTAATTTTTCTTCTATTAAAGTTTGCAATCTTGATATATCATCATATGAGTAACCCAATTTCTTTGCATTTTGTTCTTGTTCAAAATGATCCTTGATAGGTATGAAAATACCTGGAGTTCCGTAAACAAGGGATTCATCGATAGTCGATCTTCCAGCCAATGATACTACAAGATCTGATGCACACACATATTCGTGCAAATTATCCACAAACCCGATGTTTCTATAGCTGGTTTTATTATTTTCAAATTTAGATAATGAGGGCCCTAGAGCAACTAATAAATCTAGATCCGGTTTCATTTTTAAATTCTTATATGCACTTAAAGTTTTTTCAATTAAGTATCGTCCGGCGCTAGTTCCACCAATACTAACTAATATTGTTCTCTTTTTAATCCCTAGTTTTTTACGTA
>VBPR01000186.1 GCA_005877345.1 Nitrososphaerota archaeon | reverse complement strand
TAGGAGCTGGTGATCCATCATTTGGGTTTATTTTTAAAATTGCCCCACTAAAGTCTGGATCTGGACCATTTATTATATTTTGATCTTTTCCATTTCGTTGCAACTCTCCTGTTACAGAATAAAGATATCCATCACTACTTACAGCCAGTTTCCCTCCTTGGTGATTGGTACCGGGTGTTCCTGGAAGATCCTTAAATACCTCTTGATGAGTTAGCTCTGGCCCAGCTGCCAACGTGTACTTGAATATCCTATTTATCACTTGACCATCCTTTACAGTTGCATACAAGAATATATTTTCACCCACTCTTTCTATTCCTAATAATCCACGTTCATTCTTAGTGTCAACATTTAGGGATAGTAACGGTTGTGGTTGTAGTATTCCATTGCTAACGAGCCTGACGTTTCCATCTTTTTCTAAGACTATAATATTATTTTTATCCAGGAATAACATGCTGGTAGGAGATGAAATACCACTCACTAAAGCTTGGACTTTAAGGTTAGGATCTTTTAATGATGGTTGTGCATATAACAAATTACCTTGTAAAATAATTGCGAGTGATATAACAACTAAAGAAGATACGAGGAATTTTTTCATACTCAGAACAAATGAACTATGTAACTTTTATATTTTGCCTACCATCGTTTCTTTTTTTCTTTTATTCTCAAGTTTCCTCTGACAAGATTCCATCTACTAATAATATTGTTCTCAATTGTCTTGCCAAATCAGTAACACTGACTATACCAACTACTTTTCCATCCGACAGTATGGGCAATCTACGTATCTTATGATTAACCATCCTTTGCACGGCTACTTCAACTGGAGTGTCAGGACTAGCGTAAGTTTGTATTTTTGACATTATCGTGCCCACCTTAACTTTTGAACATATTAAATCCTTGGTACAGATTTTTTTAACAAAATCTTTTTCAGTGATTATACCGATAGGAACGTTTGCCCTCTCGACGATAAGAGAGCTTATACGCTTTTCAGTCATAATTTTTGCCGCTTCGCTCGCCGTAATCCCTTCATCTATTGATATGACGTTCTTTGTCATTATATCCTGTACTCTATCGTTCAATATTCAATCTTAATAATCATCAAAATAAAAACCTAAGTCCCAGATAATATTTTAATGGTATTATGTTTTAATTAAGATTAAACTAGCTTGACTGACATTACAAATAAATTAAAATTACTAGTCCAAAACAGTTAAGGTAGAATCTAAGTGAAGTTAGGAATAGTTGTTTTTCCAGGAAGTAATTGTGAGCGCGATGTACATCATGTCTTGAATGATGTCATAGGGATAAGTGCTCAATATGTGTGGCATATGGAAAAATCAATAGATGATTATGATGCTCTAATATTACCTGGTGGATTCTCTTATGGAGATAGACTGCGCGCAGGAGTTATAGCAGCTCAAAGCCCAATAGTGGAAGCAATAAAGAAAAAGGCAGAAGAGGGCTTACCAATTCTTGGAATTTGTAATGGATTTCAAATACTGGTTGAAGCTGGATTACTACCTGGCGCACTAATAAAAAATGTTAAATTAAAATTTTCTTGCAAGTGGTTGGAAATGGAAGTGTTGAATGTTAATACCCCTTTTACGAATTTATTCAGAGTAAATGATAAGATCAGTATACCTATTGCACACGGAGAAGGCAGATATGTCATAGGCGATGATAAACTTCATGATCTTTACGAAAATAATCAGGTCGTTTTCAAATATAAAGATCAAAATCCAAATGGATCCACTGAAATGATTGCCGCAATTTGTAATGAAAAAGGAAATGTCATGGGACTCATGCCACATCCTGAACGTGCATCAGAACCAATCCTATCACCCGACCAAAAAAAAAGCAATGCAGAACTGATATTTCTATCATTAAAAAATTTTTTATCTTCTTACCAAAAGAATTGATTTAATTGATATAGAATGCTAACAAGAAAGGAAGAAACTTATTTACAAAAAAAATTAGGCAGAAGGCCTAATTTATTAGAAATTGACATGATAGATGCCGAATGGTCTGAGCATTGTTCATATAAATCATCTAAAAAATATATAAGATCATTACCGTCGCATGGTAAAAGAGTAGTTGTTGGCCCAGGGTATGACGCCGGAGTATTGGAAATAGGAGATGATGATGTTATTACTGTTCACATAGAAAGTCATAACCATCCATCTGCAGTTGAACCCTATGGAGGAGCTGCTACCGGGGTGGGTGGAGTGATAAGGGATATTATTTCAATGGGTACGAGGCCAATTGCCTTACTTGATGCTTTACGATTTTCTTCACTGAATGATGAGAATAAGACATCAAAATCAAAATGGTTATTTAAAAATGTTGTAAAGGGGATTGCAGATTATGGCAATTGCATTGGTGTTCCTACTGTAGCTGGAGAGGTTGAGTTTGATGATTCCTTTAAAGATTATTGTCTGGTAGATGTTGCTGCAATAGGTCTTGGGAAAAGAGCTCAAATTATTTCGAATCATGCAAATGAGGGTGATCAGATAGTACTTGCTGGTAATCCTACAGGTAAAGATGGAATTCGAGGAGCATCTTTTGCTTCAAAATTGCTTGACGATAAAGAAGATAGGTCCGCAGTTCAAATTCCTGATCCATTTTTGGAAAAATTGTTAATTGAAGCCACAATTGAGGCGTCTAAAAGCAACTGTATTAACGCAATAAAGGATCTGGGAGGTGGAGGATTATCGTGTTGTTTATCTGAAATGTCTCATCTAGTTGAGAAAGGGTTTGAAGTTGACCTGGCTGCGGTTCATACAAAAGTTGCTGATATGTCACCAAATGAAATAATGATTTCTGAATCGCAAGAAAGAATGGTCTACATAATAAATAGGAAAAAATTATCTAGATTTAAGGAGATATTCAACAAATATGGTATAACGTATTCAATTATTGGTAAAGTACATGGCCAAGATAATCTCAATATTCATTTTCAAGGTAAATCAATAGCTAATATCTCCTGTGACTTGATGGTAAATGCTCCATTGTGTTATAGAAAATCAAAGAAGCCAGGTTACCTGAATAGGACAAAAAAGGGCATTGAGATGTACAAGGTAAAGGATTACAATAGTATCTTGTTAGATTTGCTATCAAATCCTAATATTGGTAACAAAGATTGGGTATTCCAACAATATGACCATGAGGTTGGACTGAGGACTGTTATAAAACCTGGTGCAAATGCATCAGTTATCAGAGTAAATGACAATAAATTTGTGTCTATCAAATTGGACGGAAATTGCAAACATTGTTATCTTGATCCTTATTTTGGAACCTTAGGATGCTTGTCCGAAGCATCCAGAAATGTGGTATGTACGGGTGCAGAACCTATTGGAATTATAGATCATCTTCAGTTTGGTAGTCCTGAAAATCCCCAAATTTATTGGACATTCAGGAAATCAGTAGAAGCAATTATAGATTTCTGTAATTATATGAAAGTTCCTGTGGTGGGCGGAAAGGTTAGCTTTTATAATGAAACAATGAGTTCTCCAATTAAACCGTCACCAGTAATTGGAACTATAGGTCTGATTAAAGATAGCTCGCACATTACCAAGTGTGTTCCAACTTTTGGAGATACATTGTTTATTTTGGGTAAAACATATGAGGAATTGGGCGGAACTGAATATACTGACTCAATTGGATATTCAGAATACGGCAACGTGCCAAAGGTAGATTTAGAGATCGATAGAAAAAATAATTCGGCGGTATTGGCGCTAATCCAACATGGATTGATTGATTTCGCGCATGACTGTTCAAAGGGCGGAATTGGAGCAGCATTAGCTGAATTAGCCATCTCTGGCAACGTGGGAATAGATATTGATTTGGAAAAAATTCCAAATAATTGCTCACGCCCTGACTACTTGCTCTTTTCCGAGAGTCATTCCAGATTCATAATAGGCAGTAAGCAGCGAAACAGGGTAAAGGAGATACTGAGAAGTAAAAGATGTATTTTTTCTGAAATAGGAGAAGTCGAAACCACCAAGATCTTGAATTTACATCATTCTCGTAAAGAAATAATAAATTTACCAGTCAATGACCTGGCCTGTAACTACAATACAATTAATCACATTATGGATGGAACTTAGTCACGAATTTATGTGGAGTAAATTTTAATTAAATCCATACCGAAGAAATGATCACTAATGGTCCATGAAAATTGTGGTGTTGTTGGTTTTTTTTCACTGGATGGCCATAATGTGATACCATATGTGCTTGATTCTTTGCGAGCACTACAGCACAGGGGTCAGGAGTCGTGGGGATTCGCAGTACCCTCTAAATCTCCATACAAAACTTTAGGCTTGGTTTCTGCCTCAAGAAATTTTCGATATATCATTAGAAAATTCAACTCTCATGCAGCTATCGGTCATGTCAGATATTCTACTATCGGTAAAAGTAATTTAGACAATGCACAGCCATTAAAAATAAAAGATCTTTGTATAGCACATAACGGAACTATAGCCAATGTAGAAGAATTATCCAATATGGTTGGAGGATGCACTTTTTCGCCTCAAACAATGACAGATACTCTGCTGGCTGCACAAAGATTGATGATGCATCTTGAAAAGAATGATAATATGATTCAAGCGCTTCGTGTATTAAAGGAAGAAATGATAGGCTCCTTTTGCTTTACACTTTTAACAGATGACGGGTCTGTTTATGCCGTCCGAGATACACGCGGATTCAGACCATTAGTGTTAGGACATATCGAAGAATCAAATACGTACATGATAGCTTCTGAATCATGTGCCATTGATACTGTAAGTGGTAAACTTCTCGGAGATATCCAACCTGGAGAATTATTAAAACTTAGCTTAAATGGGATAGAAAGACAACAATTTTCTACTAGTGAGTATCATTCACATTGTGCCTTTGAATTTACATACTTTGCCCATCCAAGTAGTATTATTGAAGGAGTTAATGTATATGAAGCAAGAAAAAAAATGGGTCATTACTTGGCAAGAAAATATCCAGTATATGATGCAGATGTTGTCATTCCAGTTCCTGACTCAGCAAGACCCGCCGCTTTGGGTTATGCTGAAGAATTAGGGATTCATTTTGAAGAGGGATTATTGAAAGACAGATATCGAAAAAAAGGTTCTATGAGGAGCTTTATTGAACCATATCATGGTGAGCGGATTGAAATTAACAAGGGTATTGTTCCAATACCAGAAGTTATAAGAGGAAAACACGTAGTGGTAATCGACGACAGTATAGTCAGAGGCACTAGTTCAAAATCTATTATACAGATTCTTCGATCAGCGGGCGCATCAAAGATATCACTTATAGTCACTTTTCCACCTATAAAATATCCCTGTTATGCAGGAATTGATTTTCCATCACAAGATGAGCTTTTGGCGTTTCAGAATCAAGAGCAAGGGAATAGTCGCATTGAATTTGCAGTTGCAAAAAGTATTGGTGCAGACAAAGTAATCTACAATGATACCATTACGTTGGCACAGGCAATTGGTATAGATGAAAAAGAATTGTGTTTTTCTTGTTCAACGGGGAGTTACAAACCCCTAGGCATAAAGCCAGTTTTCAAAACTCGTGCTGAAATAAAGGGGGACATTGAAGATTAAATTTACGATAAACAGGGATTCTAATACTCCGATTCGAACAAGTTCTTTTACTAAACTACTTAAATATTTGTAAACTCAACTAATTTAAATTGAAATGAAAAGACTAAATCTTATTTTCATCTGCATTGCAGGAGTTGTTTCTCTGTCTTTTCTTTCATATCTAATTATTCAATATTATCAACGTCCTGACTATTCATTGGGGGTCGACGCCATGAGAGAAGATCAAACTCTTTTCACAAACAGCAGGATTATGCTGACTAATATAGGAAAACTACCAGTGACTCATGTTGTTGTTGATTACGGTATTAAAAACGATACAATACAATCTATCAATCCGGGAGAAAAAATTTCACTCTCACCGCCAGAGGGAAGTAACTTGAATCTTGTTAGAATCATGGCAGACAAGGGAATAAACATAACTACAGCATACCGTACTCCTATCAAAATGCCAGGGATGATGGGCTCATGATAAGAATAGTTTTCCTTTGTTATTCTAACTTTAAACGAAGTCATTTTCCCCGACAGTACGTCTGGATCTGCTGGAAATTTTAGAGAAAAAAGAAGAAAACATGAAATCATGACATTAAAATTACCGAATGCTAAATTTTTTTTATTGAAAAATTCGGTATTCAAGATGGTATGTCAAGAGATAATAAAACTTGATTCATCAATTAGATCTGCAGGGATTACAAATGAAGATGGCATAATATTACATATTAGTCATCGTAAGGGTATCAAGCCATTACTCTCTTCTGAAGAAAGAGCTCAATATGCAATTACTGCAGCTACCAGACAATTTACCAGGATTAGGTGGGAAGTATTATTGGGCAAGATACAATACGCAAGTTCACATTATTCCAAACTTATTCGAGCTACCATCCCTATAACTGATGAAAATAGAAAGTTATCATTCGTAATAATACTTTCTCTTGACCCGGGAACAGATAATTTTCATGAAATAATAGTTGAAAAGGTAATCCCATTAATTAAACTGAAAAAATCTGACTTGGTTGAATCCTAGCCTATTAAAATGATATTTTATTTTGTCTTAACTTATTTTGCAGAAATGCCGCCATCGATAGTCAAAGTTGTTCCAGTAATCCAATTTGCATCATCCGAACATAGATAAACAACTGCTCCGGAAATGTCACTAGTATTACCTATCCTCCTTAGCGGAAATGACGATTCTAATAACTCTCTAGACTTTTCATCTTGTAAATAAGGTTCTATCATGGGACTTCTTATTGTAGATGGTACAATACAGTTGCATCTAATACCAAATGGTCCGTATTCTACTGCTATACTTTTTGTAAACATTATGATACCAGCTTTAGTAGCGCCATAAATGGACAGAGGAACATTTGGAATTGCACGTATTCCTAGTAAATTTTTTTATCCATTATTATTGGCAAAACAGCCTTGGTCATCTGAAAAGTACCTTTCAAATTTGTAGAGATTAGACTATCCCATTGATCTTCACTCATCAGGTGAAATGAAATTGGATCGTTTAGGACACCAGCATTGTTTACAAGTATGTCCACAGTATCGAAGGATGATATAGTTTGCTCAATAACGTTTAGCACTTCTGCCTCCTTGGTGATGTCTGCACTTACAGCTAGTAAATCATTGCTCTTATCAGTGTCTGAAATAACCTTTGTCAATTTTGAACGATCTCTACCAACCAGGGTCACTTTACATCCTTCATTAACGAGGCGTTCAGTTGTAGATCTTCCTACTCCTCCACCTGCACCTGTTACAATAGCAACTTTTCCCTTAAGACTCATATCAATTAATAGATCTATAAACTTTTAAAGTTTAAACAAATATACATACTTTAAATTTCCAATAAATTTTGTATTTTATCGATGAAACATTCGCTTGATAAATCTGAACTCTCTCCTAATGATATTACATTAGGAATTATAGGAGGTGGACAACTCGGTAAGATGATCGGAATAGAGGCAAAAAGAATGTCACTAAATGTTGCGTATTTAGATCCTGACATGAATTGTCCTGCCTCATCTATTGCGGATCAAATGATTGTTAGTGATTTTAAAGATGAAAAATCGATTATTCAACTGGCAAACAAATCTGATGTATTAACCTTTGAAATTGAGCTCGCAAATTCTTCAGTTCTAAAAGATCTGGAATCAACAGGGTATGCCGTTCATCCAGCTTCTGGCGTATTAAATACAATTCAAAATAAGCTAAGACAAAAGAGATTCCTAAGAGAAAAAGGAATTCAAGTTCCAGAATTTGAAGAAGTTACAACAGTTGAACAAGCGAAAAAAATTTGCGATGAATTCGGTTATCCATCAGTGCTAAAAGCCTGCGAAGATTCCTATGATGGTAGAGGAAATTTCCTGGTCAGATCTGTTCATGATGTAAAAAGAGGGGTTCAATATTTTGAAGGGAGAAGATGCATGATAGAAAAATTCATTCATTTTACAAAGGAAGTATCGGTCATGGTTGCTCGTAACACGCGTGGACATACAGTATCTTTTCCAGTAGCA
>VBPR01000185.1 GCA_005877345.1 Nitrososphaerota archaeon | reverse complement strand
TTTCGACAACTATCGCAAACAAATAGAAAAACAAATGGAATCAAGAATTCAAGAAGATAGGTCTCACCTTTTCATAAAAATCCTCAAGATTTATGATGATTGCATCCTGGCCCTTGAAACGCTAAAAAATGGCCAATACGACTCTACTGTTATTAGTGGCATACGTGGGATTATGACTAACTTTGAGGGCTTTATGAAGGACGAAGGATTGGTAGAAATCGAAACTATGGGCACGCCCTTCGATCCAAACGTTCATGATGCTATAGGTTTTGTATCTAATGAATTGGCACCCGAAAACTCAATAATGGAAGTAGTAAGGAAGGGATATTTGTTAAACAATAAAGTTTTAAGGCCTTCTTCAGTCATTTTATCTAAAAGAACAGTTACAAATAAAGATATCAATGAAAAAGATAAGGAGTAGTGAAAAGAGATTATGGGTAAAATTATTGGCATAGACCTTGGAACAAGCAATTCTGCAGCCTCGGTTATGATTGGAGGAAAACCTACTATAATACAGGCAGCTGAAGGAACATCAGTTGGTGGAAAAGCATTTCCCTCATATGTAGCCTTTACTAAGGATGGTCAGCTGTTGGTAGGTGAACCTGCAAGAAGGCAGATGGTTACAAATCCTGAAGGTACTGTTATGGCGGCTAAACGCAAAATGGGAACTGATTTCAAATTTAAAGTGTATGACAAGCAGTACACTCCTCAGCAAATATCGTCGTTTATTTTGCAAAAAATAAAAAGAGACTCTGAGGCGTATATAGGTGAAACTGTAGACAAAGCAGTAATAACAGTCCCGGCATATTTTAATGATAATCAACGACAAGCAACCAAAGACTCTGGAGAAATCGCCGGTCTAGAAGTCGTAAGAATTATCAATGAACCTACTGCTGCGTCGCTTGCATACGGACTAGATAAAGTAAACAAAGACTTGAAGATAATGGTATTCGATTTGGGTGGAGGAACTCTAGACGTTACCATAATGGAAATGGGTGGCGGAGTATTTCAGGTTAAGAGTACATCTGGTGATACACAGCTGGGTGGAACAGATATGGATAATTCTATTGTAGAATATATCATACAAGAATTTAAGAACCAAAGTTCTATTGATGTTCGTAATGATAAGGCGGCAATGATGAGAATCAAAGAAGCAGCTGAAAAGGCAAAAATTGAGTTATCAAATGTAATGACCACTGAAATAAATTTACCATTCTTGTCCTATGATCCATCTACTGGGCCTAAAAATTTGGTCTTGACTCTTTCCAGATCAAAATTGGAAGAATTACTAAGACCAATTGTTGAAAGATGTAAAGCGCCCATGTTACAAGCCATCGAGGACGCAAAGCTAAAAGCCGCAGACATTGAAAAAATAATTTTGATTGGCGGACCTACAAGAATGCCCATTGTAAGACAATTCATTAGAAATGTAATGGGAAAGGAGCCCGAAAGAGGTATTGATCCAATGGAAGCTGTGGCTATGGGAGCTGCTATCCAGGGTGCGATCATTGCTGGTGATGTAACCACAGATATTCTTCTAGTAGACGTGACTCCCCTCACGTTAGGAGTTGAAGTACTTGGAGGATTAAAAGAACCACTCATCGATAGGAATACAACCATCCCGACAAAGAAAAGCAAAGTCTTTACTACTGCTGCAGACTATCAAAACGCAGTTACTGTCCATGTAGTGCAAGGAGAAAGATCAATGGCAGCCGATTGTGTTTCGCTGGGTATGTTTAATTTATCAGGAATACCACCAGCGCCGAGAGGTATCCCGCAGGTAGAAGTTACTTTTGACATTGACGCAAATGGAATTCTTAATGTTACTGCAAAAGACCTAGCCACATCTAAGGAATCAAAAATAACAATTTCTGCAAATACTAAATTATCTAAGGACGATATTGAAAGGCTTAAGAAAGAATCAGAGCAATTTGCAGAGCAGGATAAAAAGAAGAAGGAAGAAGCTGAAGTAAAAAATGAAGCAGATAATTTAATTTATACTGCAGAGAAATTAACACAGCAGGATTTAAAAGACAAAATTAAACCAGAACAAATAGAAAAAGTGAATAACGCAGTCAAGGAACTGAGGGAATCTGTTACATCAAATAATATAGAAGAGATTAAAAAGAAAATAGAAGGCCTAAAAAATATCGTAGGTGAGATAAGTACCGAAGCTTACAGGGCTGCTGGAGCTGCAGCATCCCAACAAACTACATCATCTCAGAATTCAGAAAGTGCGAATCAAAGTTCAGATACTGCGAATCAAAGTTCAGATACTGCGAATCAAAGTTCAGATACTGCGAATCAAAGTTCAGATACTGCGAATCAATCTAACACCCAGCCATAACTTGATTGGTCTGAAAAGGCAAACCTGAATTGAATCACTTATTTTCAACCAATGGTATCTTACCATGACAACAAAGCGCGATTATTACGAAGTATTGAACGTTAACAAGAATGCTACTAAAGAAGAGATCAAGAATAATTATAGGAAATTAGCTCTCCAATACCATCCTGACAGAAATAAGAGCGCAGGTGCAGAAGAGAAATTCAAGGAAATTTCAGAAGCATATGCTGTACTATCAGACGAAGAAAAAAGAAAAAAATATGATAGATATGGCCACCTAGGGTCCGAGGAAGTCTTCAGAGGATCAGAATCTAATTTTGATGAAATCTTTAGAGATATGGGATTTGGTGGAATTAGAGATATATTTGAACAATTATTCGGAGGTGGATTTTCTAGCAGAAATAGAGGTGATCCATTTGGGTTTGGGTTTAATTTTGGAAGGACTAACAGGGGCGAAGACACAGTTATTGATTTGTCACTCACCCTTGAGGAAGTAATAAGCGGAAAGAATGAAACAATTGAAGTTCCATCAGTAGAAAAATGTTCAGTTTGCAATGGAAGTGGTTGTTATCCTGGTACGAAACCTAAGAAATGCGCGTCGTGCAATGGTGTTGGACAAACAAAGAGAGTAATTAATGAAAATAGATTTTCAACTTTTGTTACTGTGGAAACGTGTAGAACTTGCAGAGGAATGGGGGAGATTATAGAAAAGCCATGCCCAAATTGTAAGGCGGCTGGTAAGGTTTCAGCTAGAAAAAAAATTCAGATTGAAATACCACCGGGTATCGAAGATGGGATGACACTACAGTTACAGGGTAGAGGAATTTCTTATGAAAATGAAATTCCAGGAGATTTATTTATTCGAATACATATTAAATCTCATCAAAAATTTGAGAGACTTGAGAATGGAAATATACTTTATTCTCTGAAACTCAAATATCCAGAGTTAGTATTAGGAACAGAGATAATAATACCGACATTATATGGAAGTGAAAAGTTGAAAATTCCTGCAGGTACTCAAATTGATTCAATTTTTAGATTAAGAGGAAAAGGAATACCAATACACGGACGGCATTCTAAGGGTGATCAAATTGTAAATGTAAAACTTGACATACCCACAAAACTTAGTGAAAGACAAAAATGGTTAATTAAAGAATTGGATGATACAAAAAATATTTAATTTGCAGAGCCTATAATATTTATATTTAAATAAATCAAGATAATGTGTATGTCAACTCCGTTTGATGAGTGGTTTGGAAGACGAAGAACAAATTCATGGTTCCCTGACGTAGACGGCATGATGAAAGAAATGGAAAAGTTGATGCAAGATGCTGTCAAAAATATGGATCAAAACGTTCCGAAGAATCTCATACGTGAACGTAAGCTAGATGACGGATCTACTGTGCGTGAACTGGGGCCAATCGTTTATGGATATTCATTTAAAATTGGCGAAGATGGCAAACCAATTGTCAGAAAATTTGGAAACCTAAACACTTTCCCAAGCTCCCTAAGTGGAAGGTTTGCCGTCAGTGATCAGAGGGAACCTGTCGTGGATGTCATAAAGGATGTTGACAAATTGAAAGTTATTGCAGAGCTACCTGGTGTAACTAAAGGGGATTTAAGGATAACTGCTAATGAAAACTCTCTATCCATAGAATCTGTTTCAGGAGAAAGAAAATACAACAAGAAAATAGAACTTCCTGATAAGATTGAACCATCCTCTGGTAAATCAACATACAAAAATGGAATTTTAGAAGTAACCTTTAAGCTAAAGGACTCAAAGGACCATGGTGTTTCTATCAATGTCGAATAAGTTAGGTTATTTTAATTTTCGTCTTCCACGCAGCTATTTGTTCAAAAATTGATTTAATAGCATACGTCACATAATAGGTTTTATTGAAAGTATTTCTTTATGAGTGCAGTAGAAGCCGTTGAAGTTACTAAAAAATATAAGGGATCATTATCCTTTGCCATAAAGAATATTTCATTAGATATTGAACCAGGAAGAATTTTCACTCTCCTTGGAAGAAATGGAGCGGGAAAAACTACATTTGTCAGAATCTGTGCAACACAGTTATTACCAACGTCTGGTACTGTAAAAATATTTGATAATGATCTAATTAAAGATACAGAAAAAATAAGAAATTATATTTCTATTGTGCCACAAGAAGGAAGGCCCCTACGTGCTCTTACCCCATGGGATCATGTCTATTATTGGCTAAGAATTAGAGGAGTAAATAAATATGAATCGTCAATAAGAGCAAAAAAGATCCTTCAAGAGTTTGAATTGTATGATGTGAGAAATAAACTTGCCATGTATCTTT
>VBPR01000145.1 GCA_005877345.1 Nitrososphaerota archaeon | reverse complement strand
GAAATGCAACTGTCTTGGAACCACCCACAAAGGACCAGGGAGCGCGACGTGTCTGGCCTGATTCTTCAGGAAGTGTATGGTTTACTGAGTGGAATGCCGGCAGGTTGGGTAAGTATAACCATGTTACCAATGAATGGAAAGAATGGAAGTTGCCAGGTCAAAACCCTCAACCTTACGCAATTTTTGTTGATGATAAGGATATTGTCTGGCTCAGCGATTTTGGTTCTAATGCTATCGTGCGGTTTGATCCCTCGCTAGAAAAATTTCAATCTTTTCCATTACCGAGTCCTGATGCCAAAGTACGTCAACTTCTTGGAAGGGCTGGAGAGGTATTGGGTGCTGAATCTGGTACTGACAAGATAATGATAATTCAGACTAATAATTGAGAGTTTAACTCGAACTTTTGTCCTTGGTTTTTCAAAAAAGGTCTTTGTACTATTCAAGTATCATTTATAATTTTTGACATGAACCATACCAATTTAAAGGAACACTAGCACATGAGACCTATACCTGTTAACGCAGCAAAATAAGATAAACACATTATACATAAACTGCTTCAATTAGACCAAATTGGCTAAACCGATTTGACTAGTGTTAATCAAATTAATGGAACCATTTTAGATAAAGTTTCATAGGTTGCGTAGTTAGTATTAAACAACTGATGGGAAGATTTAGGTTGATTGAATGATGAACAAGAAACAATCAAGCACCCATCAGTTGTTTCTAGTTGCGTTGAATGAATGCCTGCAACAAAGTATTAAAATGGTGTAGTTACAATCTTCTATAAGATTCGACTTTAGCACCTGCGTCTAACACATTGTAACACTTTATAGTACTTTGTAACGCAACCTTTCTTATAATATCAAATATCATTTAATGTCATGAAGAGTGATAAATACTGTGACTTGTGTAGAAAAGAAATCACTATGAGTAACATGATACCTATTGAAATTCAAGGTGAAAACTATATTTTTGATAGTTATGATTGCATCAGAATTTTTAACAAGTTAAATGCCGTATATGGAAACATTCTGATCGAAAACTAATGGTATTGGTAACAGTAACGGAGGGGCAAATATGGTTAAAAACAAAAAGCAAAATAATTATAGAAAGAATATAGTTGTTATCTCTCTTGTACCTATTATGTTACTATCATTGTCAACACTGGTAGGATCTTTGTTATCATTTCACGGTTTTCCAACAGTAGTTTATGGTTCGCAAGAAGTAGGGAATTCTAGGGAACTTACGTGGTATGATAGAGCACTTGCAATAAATCAAAACAATGTCCCGGCGCTCGTTCAAAAAGGTACCGATCTTGTTAATGCAGGTGAAGGTCAACAAGCGATAATATGGCTTGATAAAGCACTGAAAATTGATGCATCCAACATCATGGCATTGGTAAGCAAGGGCGCAGCGCTGAGGGGCCTTGGTCAGTATCAAGATGCAATTGTAATGTATGATAGAGTTCTTGCAATAGATCCAAATGATGTGTATGCATTAGGAGGTAAGGCAGATTCTCTGTATAGTTCAGGCCAGCTTCAACAGGCTGTAACATGGATTGATAAGGCACTGGAAATAGATCCGAATAATGGAAAGATTCAGCAAGTAAAGGAAACACTAAACCAGTTTACAAAGTAATTCAGAATCAATACGATAGTCACACTTTTAATTGATCTAATCTACAACCTATTTCACAAATTTTAAATTCAGCCTGAAAATGATGAACCTTCTGCATTGTATTTGCGTTTGTATGTAATTGAACGTGAACTCAAAGATTTGCATCTAGAGTCACCGAAAAAAAGATGCTCTTGGAATTTTACATCGTACGAATAATGAAATTTACTTTCGTTCTATAATATATGCTCTACGGCCTTCTGAACGTCTCCGGCATCTATCACATCTCCTTCTATCATTGCTTCCAGCAACCTTAACACTATCAGTTCACCTGTTGCACCAGCAATTGTTTGTGGAATAACAACACAAACATCATCTACGATTACAGTAACTTCATCATCAGCTCCTCCACTCCAATCCTTCGGAATACTTATGTAAAAATTATCACCGTCGGCGTTAGTATGAGGATTTTGGTATAATATTTTAGGCAACACAAAGATTTTGCTTCGGTACCTTAAATGCTTACCCTTTGAATGTAGGAGTTTTATTACTTAGAATATACGATGCTTCTGGGTCTTAATTTGGTATTTTATAATAACATTAGGCAAAAAATCAGTACTAATTGAACTTAGTATTGCCCCAGAATTTTATTACAATTCGAAGCATTTGAGAGCTAAGCTTTAATCACTAACTTACATAGGCTTTTATAATACCTATTTACAACTTTTTTGGACCATGAAGCATCAACGAAGAGTGGGTGAGTTAATTACAATCTGTTGTGGAATAGTTTTGGCAGTAGGAGGATTATTTGTGAACGTACCACCAGTGGCTTATGGGGGCCTTTGTATCATGGGCCTTGGTGTAATATCTGTATTCTGGAGATAAAGTTTGTCGCTGACCTAGTTTTGTTATTGCAGAATAGAATACTTTGTATTTGTTATTTCCGAAATTTTGTCTTCGATCTTCTTTTTCAGTAACTCAGATGCTGAATCAAGTTCGTCGATACTTTCCTTTGTTTCTTGTGTCCTTGAAATATTTTCTGAACGGTATTTTTCATACATCTCTGTCTTCATTTTTATATCCTCAAGATGCTTCATATTTTTAAAGTTAACTGACGATTCTAATCGAATCAACTCTTTTTTTAGATTTTTCAGGTTTGTAGATAATGAAGGTAAGGAACTGACTATCTCATCGATTTGATGAATTGTTTTTTCAGGATCTTTGATTTGGATACTCCCTTCAAGTACATGTTTTTTAAGTTCATTGAATAACTGCAGGTATTGGGAACTGTCATTGAAAATTTCTAGAGGTTCATTTTGTACAGTAGCAAGTCTTCCCTGAGTTTCCTTAGAGGCTTGATATGAAAATTTGGTTATTGGCCGAGATAGATTTGAAACCCTGTTTAGGATATTCTTTTCAAATATATCAATTTCAGTTTTCTTGTCATTAATTTTCTCCGAAACGTTTAATCCATTTAGAAATTCATCTGATTTTTTAAAGTCCTCATACTCTCTTTTACATTCCACAATATTTTTGTCAATAATTTGTCTTTCTTCCATTAATTCTGAAAGTCTATCTCCTTTGTCTTTTCTTTCTCCGAGTTTTTGCTTCAACAAAATCAAGTCGTCTTTGCATGCGATGCAATTGTTAATTTGACTTTCTTTGACAGATAATACTTTAGTTACCTTTTTTAGTAAGGATGATAAATTATCAAATTCATTTTTTAATTTATTAATTTGTTTGCGCATGAACTCATTAAGAATCTTGTTGTGGGAATCTCCAACCTGTCCGAATCTATTTACTAGTAATTCTAAATTATTTTTGAATTTAATTGCATCTTCATAGTTTTTGATATCAGAAGATCCTATAAAGGATTCCTTCTTTATGCTTGTTATCAGAATCTCTTTTGAAGTATTAATTAATGACTCAAATTGAGGATTTTCTACCTTAATTTCTTGTTCTTCAAGTTCTTCTGCACTCTCTCTAAGATTAGCTAGACAATCTAAGGCAGAATTTCTTATAGGTTCGAGATCAGTTGATAAATCCTTTTCAAGAATTTTTTTTTCGTTTTCTATTATTTCTAACAATTCTTTATCAGTGACAGATTGAACAGAATCGGCACTACTCTTTCTATCTTGAAAAAAGCCAGACGTCTTTCTTTTAATAACGCCAAAGCTGGGAGACAATAGATTACTTTACCATGATATTACTAAAAAACCTAATCAATCATTAACTTCTAGGTTTTCATGGAACTTTTATTCATCAAATTGCGCTAATTATAAAAATAAATTCAGAAAATATCTACAAATTACATTAATTCATTATAAATGTAACAAAAGCTTTTGAACTAGATCAAAATTTTTACTCATATTCTTTATCAATGTTTCGGGTAACTCATGCGGATAATCTTCTCAACCATCTTTTCTATAGTTGGATTCCAAACTTCTTATTAACGAGTAGTGTAATAATAACTTGAAATGTATCGTATGGGAAAGTTAGAGTTTATTTCTGCAATATTTGCTTTCGGCATTTTTGGGTTTGCTAGTATAATGTTTATAACAGTTTTTGCAGAACCCAAAGTTGATATCTCTCCGACTCAGGGTCCAAATTGCCCAGGATTTAACGTTGTCATAAATGCAAATGGGTTCAAGCCAAACAGTACTGTGGCTGTGAAGTTTGTAACTTCTAATAGTACAATCCCACTATACACTCAGTTTGATACAAATAGTACAGGTGGATTTAATGAAGTTACATTTGCTGATGACCTTAAAGCAGATCTTTATAAAGTCTATCTTGGTGATGATTCTAATGGCGATAAACAATTCGATCTTGGTACTAAGAAAGTATATGCGAACTTAACAGTATATGAGAACGCAACGACATTGCAATGCGAGAAGAAGAGTGAAGAATGAAATTCGCACGTGAAAATTGACTAAATAGGAATTATATCAAGATGAATTCTTCATTGGTGATATTTTTAATGCAAAGACATGTCATTTTGATATGAAATATGTCATAACAAATGTAGTATTTCATCACGAACTCACTGACATGACAAGCCAATTCTCCTGATGAACTAGACACAAATACATTTGCAGAATGATTTTTTGGAAGTATACCGAGCCAAAAGTTTGGCCAGATTGATATTACTATGTTCTTCGATATGGTAAAGGTACAAATTTGAAAATAAGCCCCACTGAGTGAATATTTTTAATACTTAAGTGCGGCAAATGATTATGCAAACTACATCCCACCGATGGATCTCTATGAGTCATTTCAACTAATGACTCGGTCAGGGTCACTTTTATTATTCTGATGTTTTAATCTGCGCTAGAGGAACATTATCCGGGTTCTTATAATGAACCATTTGCGATTGGCCGGACTTTGAATATATTCCAAAAATCTGGGTAGCTTTTGCTACTGTAGACTCCTTTAGTGTTACCATTAATATTTGACTTCCACTTGATCTTTCAACCATGATTTTTGATAGTCTTTCGGTGTTTTGAGCATCAAGGTGCGCATCGACCTCATCCATAAGGTAAAATGGAGATGGTTTCAGAGACTGAAGCGCTAACAAAAATACAGTTGCAGCCATTGTCTTTTCTCCACCAGATAATGAAGTTGATTCTCTTGGTGGTTTTCCTTGAAATTGGACGAGGTATGATAGACCCCCTGAAAAAATATCTTCGTTTTCAATTTGAAGATATGCAGAACCTCCAGCTATCTCGGAAAAAGTTTTTCTAATATCATCATCTACTTTCTTAAAGGCATCCATAAACACGTCTTTTTTTTCTATATCAATTTCATTGATAAACAAAACGATGGAATTCCTCTCATTTTCAAGGTAATTCTTTCTTGTAGACATGTCCCTGTAACCGTCTATTACCTGAACATATGTTTCATGAGCTAGTAAGTTTAATCTTGTCTTCAGTTCATCATATTCCTTAGTTAATTCTAATATCAGTATATCCACATCAGAAATTTCGCCTTCCAAAAGTTCCTTGAAGCCTAACCACATCAAATCATTCATTGCTTGAGACTCCTGAACTGTAAAATTAGAAATGTCCTTCTTGATAGCAATTGATTCTTTTTCAATTCCATTTATTTCTTTATCCAGGTATCTTTCTTTGTCATCTAATGTCTTGATCTGCTTTTCATAATTCTGTAATATCGAATAAGAATCACCAGATACATCAATTATTTTTTGTTCTTCTTCACGCAGACAAATCAGTTCCTTTTCAAGCTGTTCTAGTTTCTGGCCAGCAATTTGTTTTTGGCCCCTTCTTTCTATTTGTTCTGCTTCAAGGCTTTCTTTTTCAGAGAGTATTTCATTCTTCCTTTCACCCGCAGCATTTATTCCATTTTCAAGCGACGTAGTAGATGTAATAATTTCTCTAAGTTCAATCTCGCGGTTTTCAATTTTTCTTAGAATTTCATTTTTCTTGTACGTTAATTCTGACAGTTCCTTATCAATTTTGTCATTGACTATATATTGAATATTTTTTGAATTATTTACTAAAGAGGAGGAAACGATGTTATCTCTTTTCTTATTTTTGGTTAATTCCGTATCAATTGCCGTAATTTCTCCAGAGAGGTTTCTGTTCATAGCTTCAAGATTATCAATTTCGTTTTTTAAACTCGCAGTTACTTCGTTCAAATGATTAACAGTAATCCTCTTTTCAGTAACTAGTGTCTCTAATCCCCTAATACGTAATTCTTTGTTAGAGATATCCTTGATAATCTTCTCTAATTCCGCCTTCTTGTTGGCCAAATATGTTGATAAAATGTGAGAATTTTCTAGCAACGAACCAATTGATTCATTTAATATTATTTCATGGGTAAGATCAGATATTTTAGAACCAAACTCCAATGAGAGAGAGCTTGCATATGGCTCAAATAGCTCACCTGAAATAGTAACGCATTTATACCCTTGGTTAGATAAATCATAAGCCGTCTTAGAATTTCTTACAACTAATACGTTTCCAAAAATAAAATCAACCAAGTTTGGAATACTTGATTGTACCAAATCTGCAAGCTTTCCTATAAAATCATGATCTTTTAATACAATGTGTTCTTTGATCAGAGAACTCAACAATTCCGATGAAATTATTTTGAGGCAGGGGAGATTCTTTTCCTTGATATATGACGCAAGACGTATCATTTCATTAACAGTTGGAACAATACAACATTTCATCCAATCCTTTGCAGCTGCAAAAACTGCTTTTTTGTAGACGTCATCATATTTTATTAGATCTCTTACCATCCCCAGAATCTTGAAATCTTGTGAATCCTTTATCAGATCAGCAATTGCAAAATCTTCATTTGATAACTGAACTGCAACAGAATATTTTTCTTCATATGGCATTGCAAATTTTTGCACCTTGTTAACTGTATTTTTATACAGATGAATTTCATTACTATATATTTCACTCTTATTTCTTAGATCATTGATAAGTTTTTTTTCTGTATCTAATTCGGAGTAACACATGTGCATAGCTGAATCCCTTAGTTTTGCTTCTTTGTCATTCAGAGATCTCTTCATAATTTCAATTGTGGGATTATTTTCGTTTATCTTATTGATGTAAAATTTTTTCTGTTCCTCAAATCTTGCTATAAGAATATTAAGACGACTACTAATTTCCACTAGCCTTGATTTCTTTTGGAAAAGTCTATCCATTAATTTCCTATTTCTGTCTACATGGCCAGATATCTCGTCAATCCGTATATTGAGGGTTTCTAAATCATTTTTCAATTGAGCGAGATGGGATTGTTTTTTTTCAGTGATGGATTTTTTGTCGAGTAGTACTTTTGAAGAATTTTCAAGTTCTATTTCAATTTTTCTACCTTCGGATTGGATGAATGTAAGTCGTTCTTCAAGAGATGTCATTCGTAATTGTGCTTCCTTAGTTACTGCCTTTTCCCTCTCAATTTGGTAAATGACGTTGGTCAATTTTGTATCAATTTGTGCTTTCAACTTGTTTGATGCATCCACTCGACTCATGAAACTTGATTTTTCCTGTTCAATTTCTTCAATTTCCTTTCTTAACTCGTCACGAGTTTTAGAAAGGGCGTTAAGGTTACTCTCATTTGTGCCCAACAATTTG
This sequence comes from Nitrososphaerota archaeon, assembly GCA_005877345.1. GTDB lineage: Archaea > Thermoproteota > Nitrososphaeria > Nitrososphaerales > Nitrososphaeraceae > TA-21. Next base: position 1,223 of record VBPR01000145.1, on the reverse strand, counting down.
CTGCGATTATCTATTTCACTCTTTAGATATCTAATTTTATTTGAGTATTTAATTGCCTTAAATTTCTTTAATTGAGATTCAATGAATGTATATCTTAATTGGTCATTTCTTTCGGCTTCAAGTTCGTTTATTCGTTTCTTAATTTCATCCATTCTGGCTAGTGCTACTTCTAGTCGCCTGTCAGATTCGTCAAGTTGCTTTATTGATTCGCTCTTCTTATCATCAAAGTATGATAGTCCGACAATGTCCTCGATAATCTTCCTTCTCTCTTCAGAATTTAATTCAGAAATTCTTGTTATCATGCCTTGTTGTACAATGTTGAGTTTGCTTGGAACTGCGACTATGATTTCTAATAACTCCAGCATGGTGTTCTTTGATACCTTTTTACCGTTGAGATAGTATTGACTCTCACCAGTTTCACCTTCCATTTCTCTGCTCATAGAAACAGTATCGATGTCGATTGGAATTCCCCTATCAGAATTATCAAAAGAAAGATTCACTCGCACTAGCCTGTGTGAAGAATTTTCACTATCATGGAATAGTGATTGAAATTTGTCAACACGTAATAATTTTGGACTATTCTCTCCTAATGCAAACATAATTGCATCCAGTATGTTGCTTTTGCCGGAGCCATTAGGTCCAGTAACAGCAACAAGTCCATTGTTTAAGTGTAGTACAGTATTCTTGAAACCAAATGACTTGAATCCGTAGATTTCAAGTTTCTTTATATATACCAAATATCTTAATATCAGATTCTCATGGTTGTAAATATATTCTATATGACAAAATAATTAAATCTAAATTGAAAATTTTGTAGACAATACAAGAGAAAATTGAGATTCAATACTTTTTGTGGGCTTCTAACGCTCTCTTTTCCCTTCAATAAATTCCATGAACGCGTTCTTTGCTTCTAAATAAGGCTTCTGTACCGGTGGGTGTTTAAAACAGTATGCCGACACACTATCAAGCTGGCCTGTGATTCCCCTGTCTAATGCTACTTTAGTACCTCTTACTGCGTCAATCATGACGCCTGCACTATTATATGCATCTACCACCTTCAATTTAACATCCACTTCTACTGGAACTCTCCCAAAGTATCTACCACGCAAGGAGATATAGCACACCTTATCATTGGCAAGGAATCCAACAAAATCAGATGGTCCAATTCGCATTGGCACTTCATAGGGAGCCATCGCGGCTACTGCGCTTGTTTTACTAATTCT
>VBPR01000144.1 GCA_005877345.1 Nitrososphaerota archaeon | reverse complement strand
TAAGGAGTTTGCAGACAAGAAATTTGCAGTGATGTTGGAAGGTTCTTGGTTACTAGGACATTTTCCCCGTAATGAATCGAAGAATTTTGATAAGAGTGTTGGTATGATTCCCATGTTTCCAGTTCCAAAAGAAGGTGACACTAGTGCCACAATGATGGGCGGATGGATGCTCGGGATTCCTGTAACTTCTACAAATAAAGCTCTTTCTTGGGAATTGCTTACAATAATGATACAGCCAGATGTGCTTGCACCCATGTTAGCGAATTATGCATATCTTCCAACTCAAAAACCAATAGCCGAAGGAACGTATTCGACTCAGCTTAATGCCACAATACCATATTATAAAGAGCTCATATCAATGCTATCTATAGGGCATAGTAGACCGAGCATTGCAGAATACCCACAGATAGCCGATAACATCAGACAGGCGATTGATGAAGTTTATCTTGGTGTGAAGGAACCAAAACAAGCGTTAGACGATGCTGCCAAAAAATCTGCAGAAGTACTTGGTTGGTCTTAGCTGCCACTTTCAAGTACAAGATCTTTTTATTTTACCCTATTAACCAAATGAAACTGACGCTGGAGGCAAGAGCTGGGAGCTTACAGCCATATTTACTTCTAGTACCAGCTCTTTCGATACTAGTTGGGTTTCTTCTGTTTCCACTTATCTGGAACATATACATATCAATGCACAATGTATCTCTAACTACAATTCTGGGGGAATGGAAGTATGTCGGATTCAAGAATTTCTCAAACCTTTTAAGTGATCCTGATTTTCATATGTCGCTTCAGGTAAGCCTATTATTTGTCGGAGGGTCAGTGGCTCTTCAGTTTTTTGTTGGAATGGTCCTTGCAGTAGTATTGAATCAACAAATATGGGGGTCCAACGCGTTTCGTGCCTTGTTCATAATACCATGGACAGTTTCTGCAGTCATAACTGGTTTTTCATTCAAGTTCATTTTTAGTGATAGTTTTGGAGTTTTAAATTACGGTCTTGAACAGATGGGATTAAACCCTGTTGCTTGGTTGTCAGATCCAGGGGTGGTAGTATGGACATTGGTTATTGCAAACATGTGGCATGGGACCCCATTTACCGTGATATTTTTAACAGCAGGACTCTTTTCGATAAGTCCCGTAGTTTATGAAGCAGCACGCATAGATGGCGCAACAAAAATTAAAAGTTTTTTCTACATAACACTGCCCTTACTAAAACCGTTTATTATCATAAATCTTATACTTATAACTATGTGGTCGGTAAATTTCTTTGATCTAATTCTTGTCATGACAAACGGGGGCCCACTATTCGCAAGCACTACCTCATCCCTATATATGTACAGACAAGCTTTTGAATTTGGACTATTGTCAAAGGGCGCTGCTGCAGGATTTCTTTTGATCGGTATGAACTTGGTTCTAGCATATTCCTATATCAGACTTTTCAGGAGAAAAGAGAGAACAGTTGAAACTAGACAAATGTAAGAAACCTAGAATACTAAATCTGGATCCAAATTGGCGACAATGGCTTGAACTCCACTTTCAATCATTAATACACAGGGTGATAAAATGATCCCAATTGAAAAGACTCTGATATACTCCGTTATTGCAGTTTATCTCTTTATTACTTTGGCGCCTCTCCTATGGGTACTCTCAACATCCTTTAAAGCAAATGAAGAAGCAATTAGCTTTCCTCCCAAACTTTTGCCAGATGCACCTACGTTGGATAATTATCTCTTTGTCCTTACCGATCCGAAACTAGTGACAAGCCTTTTCAACAGTCTGTTAGTAAGTATTGGAGGTACTGGATTGAGCGTAGCTGTAAGCGCACTTGGAGCCTATGCATTTGCTAGGTTTGAATTTAAAGGAAAAAACTTGCTGATGAGCACAATATTGGGATTATTTATGATCCCGGTTGTCATAAACATTATACCACTATACATAATGCTCGCGAATGTTGGGCTTTTAAATTCACTTCTTGCACTCGTATTGACATTTCAAATCCTTATTATACCACTCAATATTTTTCTACTAAAGAATTATTTCGAAACAATTCCCAAGGAGCTCGAAGAAGCAGCGCTAATAGATGGTTGCTCAAAATTAAGGGCTCTCTGGCACATCATTGTGCCCATGTCCATTCCAGGATTTCTTATAGCAGCCATCTTATCGTTCAGATTTTCATGGAATGAATTTGTGTTACCTATTGTTCTTTCTAATAAACCTGATGTCATGGTTTTTCAAGTTGCATTATACCAGTTCATTTCACTTTACAGAATAGACTGGGGTTACCTGACTGCAGGAATAAACATTGCACTCATTCCTGTTGTCGTTTTGATGTTAATTTCCCAAAAGAGGATGATTAGAGGTTTGACTCTCGGAGCTGTTAGAGGGTAAGTAGTGCAAGGTTGGTAAACATCGAAGTATTTGCATTTGATTAAATAATTCAAATTTTGGCATAGGAACTTAATTTTACAATCCCTTCATCTTTTTGTTCACCCGCATCCATGCAATTTATTTCACATCACGCAACTTTACATTGTAAGTAAGTCCAAACCTATGAGCTTCGTCTCTTAGGTATTGTAATATTTTAAGTGATTGGTTACTCTTTGGAATAACTATTGGCGAATTAGAAAATTGTACAAATATTTCTTCTCTTTCTTTTGCAATTGATATGCAGGGGATCTTTATACTTAATTTTGATAGGGCATTAAGTGCAGCGTGAAGCTGACCTTTTCCACCATCAATTAATACCAAATCAGGTAAATTCAGTGTATCTTCTTTCGAGTATCTGCGACCTACAATCTCGGCTATCATTGCCAAATCATTTTGATCTCTTATGGTTTTTATTTTAAATTTTCTGTAATATGATTTTTCAGGAATCCCATTAACAAACCTAACACAGGAACCAACAGCTATTGATAAACCAAGATTTGAAATATCAAAACAATCAATAATATTGGGTAGTGACTTAAGATTCAGTATTCTTTTTAGCTCAAATAAGGCAGGTTCATAACCCTTTGATATATACGTTGATAAATTTCTAACAATTAGGTTCATCAATTGTTTTCTTTCAACATCGATTCTGTTAGATATTTTTATTATATTCACTCTATGTGAGGCAATCCTTTCTAAGGACTTTTCAAGTACTTGCTTTGAATCTGGTTCTTCGTTAACATAGATAAATCGTGGTACTGATGACTTGGAATTATAATATTGTGACAGAAAAGTAGAAAAAGAGTTATCACCAACTAACTCAAATTCATATTTCTTCCTGTCCCTAATAACTCCACGATACCTCCTGAGAATCAAAATATGTGCTTTCGATTGTAGGTGGTCATACTGGATTCCAACGTACTCCTCTTCAGATCTGGAACTGATTGATTGTTCAATCTTTTGTTTTGATCTCAAGTTCTCAAGTCGATTTACAGTATCTCTAATTTCTTTTGCTTTTTCATAATCAAGTCCTAACGAAGCAATATTCATACCCTCTTTCATTTTTTCTATAAAGTCATCAATACTTTTTCTTCCTTGTAATATATTTACAAGTGATTCAACATTTTCCATATATTCATTCCGGGTAACGTTATTTATACATGGAGCATCGCAATTATTTATGAAATATTCAAGACAAGGTCTTTTTGGGAGTCTAGTACAAATTCTAATTTTAAAAATTTTTCTCAATAAACCTATGGCAAGAAATTTTGAGCTTCCATGTACGAAAGGTCCAAATACTCTGCCTTTTGGGCCCATAAATTTACCATCTCTGTTTCTTCTCGCTACAAGCAATCTCGGAAATAATTCATCTGAAATTTTAAGATAAGTGTATCGTTGCTGATCTTTGAGATCAATGTTAAAAAGTGGTCTATATTGTTTAATTAGATTTGATTCTAGCAAAAAAGCTTCAATCTCATTATCCGTGACAAGAAAATCAATATCTTGGATTTTTCCTATGAGCTTCATAGTTTTCCAATTTGATAACTCTTGAGAATGGCCATATGTAAAGTAGGATAGGACACGCTTGCGAAGATTCTTTGCCTTACCTATGTAGATTATTCTACCTTCTTTATTTTTCATCATGTATACTCCTGGATCAAAAGGTAGCAGGAGAGCTTTTTTGCGTATCTGCACCATATTTTCAGATTGATTTAAAGTCGTATTATGTATAGAAGATGTTAAGCTCGTACACCAGTTTTACTTTTTCTTATTGTCTGACTTATCATTAACTTTGATTTGAGATATTTTCCGGTATAACTTGAAATATGGTTTGACACTTGTTCCGGTGTGCCAGTAACAACAATGTTTCCGCCATTTTCTCCGCCTTCAGGACCAAGGTCAACTATCCAGTCAGAGGATGCAATTACATCAAGATTATGTTCAATTAGAATGACTGTGTTCCCAACATTCACAAGTCTATCTAAGACATGAAGAAGCTTTTTTACGTCGGCAAAGTGCAATCCTGTAGTTGGTTCGTCAAGAATATAGAGTGTTCTCCCAGTATCTCTCCTTGCAAGTTCAGATGATAGCTTTATTCTCTGTGCCTCTCCTCCTGAAAGTGTTGTTGCCGGCTGTCCCAGTCTGATGTACCCTAATCCAACGTCATGAAGCGTCAAGAGTTTTCTTTCTATTGAAGAGATGTTTGAGAAGAATTCAAGTGCCTCTTCAACAGTCATATTGAGGACATCTGAAATTGTCTTGCCTTTGTATGTAATCTCCAGGGTTTCTAAATTGTACCTTTTTCCTTTACATTCATCACAAGTCACATACACGTCAGCTAGAAACTGCATTTCTATTCTCTTAACCCCGGCTCCCTCACATGAATCGCATCGTCCACCAGCAACATTAAATGAAAATCGACCAGGTTTGTATCCCATTTCTCGGGCTTTCATGGTTTTTGCAAAGATCTCTCGTATGGGACCAAAAGCATTCACGTATGTTGCTGTGTTAGACCTAGGTGTCCTTCCAATAGGAGATTGGTCGAT
>VBPR01000143.1 GCA_005877345.1 Nitrososphaerota archaeon | reverse complement strand
CCAGCAAAAAAAGTTCACGTAGGGGATATTGACATTGCATACAAGATATTAGGTAAAGGCGACCCTATTTTGCTTATTAGCGGTGCTTCTACGGGTATTAATGGGTGGGTGCCCTCTATATTAAAAGCCCTCTCTTCAAATCACACACTAATTGTATTTGATACTCGTGGAATTGGAAATTCAACATTGGGTTCCAAAGCATATTCTATAGAACTACTTGCAAATGATACGGCTGGTTTGCTTGACGCTCTGAATATACAAAAAGCAGACGTCCTTGGATATTCTCTGGGCTCATCTGTAGCTCAACAGTTCGCTGTTATGCATCCAGAAAAAACAAACAGTCTCGTTCTTGTTGCTGCAACATGTGGTGGGAAAGAGGGCATACCACCACCGCCTCAGCTTGTAGAATTACAATCCGAGATTCTAAACAAATCTCTAAATAATATTACCATCGCTCCGGAGGAAATAAAATCTCTTATATCTCTCTCGTTAGGAACAGGATGGCTCAAACTACATCCTGATTCTCTTCAGAACATCCCAAAGGCTGAAGATGTGTTTGCTGGTGTTCCTCCTAATACTATAAAGGGGCAGTTTAGCGCAGGAAAAGACTGGATGGCAACTAACTGGAATGGAGTTTGTAATGAACTTGCGAAAATAGCCAAACCTACTTTGGTCATAACTGGAACAGATGATAATTCCTACACCCCCCACGCCAATTCTTTAATTATTGCAGGAAAAATCCCAGGTGCTTGGCTTATTCAGATAAAAGATGCTGGTCATGCGGTAATTTCTCAATATCCAGATGAAATCAACAGAGTATTACAAACATTTCTTTCGACGACAACAAACCCACCTAGCTAACATAGTATTATGCTGAAGTCTTAACATAAAATAGCTATAAAGTAGTATAGCAAATGGTTGGTTGAGACCGGAGGGCTGGTGACGACATGAGTGCAAAAAGCGGATTCCTAATTTAAGAATAGAAGAGTACAAACTTTAAGGATTTGTTAAATCTTTATTGAACCAAATTTGACACATTTTTAGACCTGAGTCGGATACCAACTTATATCGGTAGTAAACAGTTTACTTGTAAAACCAGTTGCCATTAGATGAATCAAATGAGTTCGTTAACTCATGTTCGGCCTCAGCAGAATTCTATAGTACACTTGCGAGTGTATTTTCAGATGTTTACTTAGCTTCTATGGGATATTTTCTGGAAAATAAAAATTGGCAAAACTTCCAAGACCTAGAGAAAACTTGGTTGTCTAAATGTCGGACTATTTTTGAAACCAGGTTCAGAGAGGATGGATTTGTAAATTTACTTTCTAACGCAATACACTGCTATTCAAAATTTGCTTTAACAACAGGTCTAGGACAGTGGTATCAAAATATATCCAATCTAACTTCCCTGTGGAATAACTTCTTTATCGAGCCTATAAGAGACACGCTTTGGAGGACTCCATCTCACAAGCTCCACTCTGAAGGAAAATTTGCACTATTTCATTACAACCATGCAGATAAAAGACCGAATGGAAAAGCTCCTGTTCTCATTATATACGCATTTATTAATAGACACTACATACTTGACTTACTCCCACAAGTTAGTATTATTCGGAGTTTACTTGCCAGCGGATTAGACATATTTGCAACAGACTGGGGAACGCCAAGTTCCTATGACCAAGATTTAACATTGCATCACTACATAAACAATTACCTAGACAAGTCTGTAGATAAGATAAGAGAACATACGTAAGATAAGAGAACATACGAACTCTGACAAAGTATCAATATTTGGATACTGCTGGGGCGGCGACCTTGCTATCATGTATGCAGCATTATATCCCGAAAAGGTTAAGAATCTTATAACTTTGGCCACCCCAGGTGATTTCAGTCTTGATGATGGATTACTCAGTCTTTGGACGAAAAGAATGAATGTAGACTCTCTTGTAGATACATTTGGTAACGCACCCAGTATGATGATAAATGGCGCATTTGCGCTAAGAAGCCCCATTACATAAAATGCCTCATTTTTTTGAAAAGCCACGAGATATCGAGTCAATTGCGGAGTTCTTTGCAACAGAGATGTGGTTATATGATAGTCCTCCTGTGATAGGAGAAATATACAGACAGTTTGTAAAGGATTGTTACCAAGATAACATGCTTGTTAAGAACCAGATGAAAATAGGAAGGGGGCAGACAGTAAATTTGAAAAGCATTAAAGTACCATTCTTAAATATTCTAGCGAAAAAAGATGACCTAGTGGCAGCAAATTCTATTAGAGTGCTTAACGATGCCATAGGTAGTACCGATAAAAGCTTGATGGAATTTAATTCGGGACATGTTGGTGCATGTATTAGCCCAAAGGCACACAAAGGGCTCTGGCCCAAAGTGGGAGACTGGATAGCAAGTAGGTCTTAGATAAACCTAAGTGACCAGGTGCACTTCACTTTAGTAATCAGGTTGAGAGCTTCAGACGCAAATCATCGCATAGGTTTTTTCCTGTCAAAACGGATAGTAATTCCGCGTTTATCGTCGTACATTATAGAACAAATCTCATCTATGTTCATAGAAATTTTGGAAACAACCCTGCTGCAATCAGGGCATTTTTCTACTATACCACGTCTGTTGAAACATATAAGAGACCAGTGACAAAAATCACATAACTCTAATATAATCTCTGGAAATTTCTCTCCACTAATTTTGTGCTGAATTGTGTTCATATCTTCAGTCGGGATTATCTTAGTCTCAGGTGATTCATCATCTGATGGTAATTTTTGGGTGTCCAATTCATTATCAACATGCTAGAAGGGTACTTATTAATTTCCTCTTCGGGCGCAAAGGACCCTTTAATGTAAATTGACGTACTCATCATGCAATAACTAATCGAAGAATAAGCAAGTCTTATTTAAGCAAATGGACAAGTATTCTAAAGATTCGAATAAAACATAATTTTGCCTTCCACAAATAATAAATCAATCTATGATAACAGATTTTTATCAATGATATCTGAATTGAACTTGAAATCAAAAGTGAGCGAAAACTGTCTATGACATTAGAAACTGATAAACTTAAGAGGAGATTAGCAACGATATCAACGACAACCGTGAAAAGTATTCTGTTTCTTACTCTGCTTTTAACATATACGACTTCTGTCAATTCATTACAGACTTCTCTGGCACAAACAACAAATACAAATCAGACATCCACAGCAGTACAATCACAACCAAAAGCATTAACTTTTCCCTGTAAAGTAACAGAGTCGACACCACAAGGTCCAGAATATAAAGCAGGAGCATCATCCAAGCAGGGACAGGATTTTGCCAAAGGATTACAAGGACAACGATTAGAGTTAAGTGGAAGGGTATTGAATCTGGCATGTAAACCAGTACAAGGAGCCGTATTAGATTTATGGCAAACAAATTCAAGCGGAGAATACGACTATAAAGGATTCAATCTAAGAGGTAAGATAGTAACTGATAAGAACGGTAAATTCGTATTGGATACTATTTATCCTGCAAGATTACATTTAGATGGCAATATAACTCGTCCCAGTCACATCCATGTAATAGTTGGAGTTCCAGGTCAACCCATGATTACAACACAAGTATTTTTTGAAGGGCAGCCTAGGGATTTTGCTGTAAAAGATACATTAATAACGAAACCAGTCACTGACGCCAATGGGACTCAAAAAGCAAATTTTGATTTTGTAGTAGAAGATTATAGAGGATTTGATATCAGCAAAGGACTAACCGAAAATTCTGGAATAGGTGCATTAGGAAATGGCAGCAATAAATAATTTTTTATTTTTTACGTAGTCACTATCCATCTTTTACCACAACTTTTATCGTAACTTTTAATTTTCATATTCAAAAATTGTAAAGGTTCCTTTATTTGATATCATAGAATGATTATTTGATATCATAGAATGAACTCTCCCTAAAAGTTTACCATCTTGTTACCATCTTGCTATAATCTGTAAATATTAATTTGAGGACGCTAGAATATATCCAGTGGGATTTGCACCTTGCTGGTAAAGGGGTACGGCCGCGAGCGACTATTTAGCGATAAGATTATACTTTACATCTAGTACAGTATTTTCTCCCGTGGTTCCCGCACCCAGCTGACTAGCACTGAACTTTAACTCGTGCGTTCCCGGCTTAAGTGGTTCAAGCATTATGAACCACCCATCACTTACTGCTTGTGAATAATTAGAATTTGTAGGAAAAACGGGGTCACTTGGATATGTTACATTAAAAGGACTAGATGTCACTCTATAATTATCTATATTTTTAATTTCATGATTATCAAGACTTGCCTTTAAGACAGCATCTTTATTTGATTCTACAGCACACTTGCGTAAATCTTGTTCAGTCTTCAAAGTTGGCGTTTCTGAATAACTGCATTCTGTGTTTAAAATAGGAAACAAAATAGTTTTATGGGCTTGTAGAAATTACGAACAGTTGACTTAGAAATTATTTTCTTGTTGGCCCTGCCTACTTGGTACGACATATAGCCTATGATTAAATCCGTTATCTTTTCTGTACCATTTTCTTTTGTATATTTTAAGAAATTTTTGGATTTTTCCTTGATGGATTTACCTTCAACATTGTAAAAATCAAAGAAAATGTCTAGTCGTCTCACATATTTTTGTCTAGTTTCTTCAGCCTTAATACCGAATTCAAATCGGGAAAAAGGATCTTGAATGGCTATTTGCAACGTTAATTACATGGAGAAGGAACCTAATAAATACACGCTATAGATCGGGCCCGGAGGGATATGATTGAATATTGTAGCGGAACATAATGAGAATTTCTATGATGATTATTCAGATTGTAAATTCTATAAATACAATAAAGCAAGTTGCTAATAATTTTATTCGTTTATTATTGTTTGCGATTTCTTCCGTTTCCAACCTTTTTCTAAGAAATAATCCGTCTTAAATCTAGCGTCACCTTTGAAATCGTACCAGTTTCCTTCCATACCTTCGTATCGAAAACGAATTTTCCCACTACTTATCGACAGATACATAATCTCAACCTGATTGTTACCTTTTTCTAGCATCTCTATGTACATTTATTATCTCGCCTACCGATAGATTGGAATACTTGACTTTCTTCTGACATTGAATTAACATGCTCGACATACTTTTTTAGTGTTGAGTGAAGGATGAATTTCTATTCTATTCTATCAATCAGCATACATGTAAAATGAAATTATTGGCCCATATTGTTTTTGGGCTCACCTATTCATAAAAATTCTAAAGCATATTATAATCTTAGATCGGGCCCGGAGGAACTAGTCTGAAATTTCATGTGGATCCAAATTTTCAGTCAATGTACACTTTCAAGATTGAATTGTATCGTCATCAAAATTGCCTAAGGGCACTTTGAACCTATTTTATAAATAAGCCATCACGAGAGACATCTAACCACCAAGTCTGACTAGGTCCCCACGACGAATTGTCCCACCTCGATACACCGATGCATAGACTCCGGCATGAACTTGGTTGGACATTGCGACCGTACGCAAGATACCTAAATCTCTGGGCAGATCTGCTTGTGGCAGAGTCGTCATCACACACCTAGTGCAAGGTGCACTGACCTTTAGCAAAATCTCTTCGCCGATCATTAGCTTCTTGCCAACCCATAAATTCTCAATAAAATCCTTCTCTCCAGAGGTTGACTCTACCACTATGTTTGGTCTAAACCGACGAACCTCGAATCGCCCTTCTGGATAGAGTTCTCGCAGACGATTGATTGTAGAAGTCGTCAGGATATGAATTACAGCAATGTCAAAGAAAGTTTGGGGAGGCATGGCTTCATCGGTGACTTTTTCTCTTTGTGCTAGGCCCTCTATATCCGGCCAGTACTCCTCGTAGCTTGGCTTATCCAAACTAGCCTTCATGAGACTAACCTGTCGACCAAGAACGTTTGACAAAGTTTCATCAATATCACCTTGATCGGAGAAGATTTGGGTACCATCTGGGAAGGTGATGCGAATGGGTGGAATGTTCTCCACCTCTTTTAATGGATCTATAAAGGTAGCGTGAAAGTCGAAGAGAGTTCCCCATTTCCTAGGGTTCTTGGCACTAGCAACCTTGCCTGTTTCTTGGTCGATTAGAGCGTACGTACGATCCCCTAAGAGACCACGTTCTGTCACATATGAAGAATTGAGCTCCTCCCCAATCATTGACTTCAGTGGATATCGCCATATGGAAACTACTTTTTCTGTAGCAATCTGAGCTTTATTCACAACAGGTCATCCTCTCCTCTATGAACATTTGGAGTGCAATTTCTTATTTATAGGTTAGCCCGAAGATGAGGGTTTTCGAAAATTATTAGACCTTATGTAAGTTTACTAATTATGGTAAGGCTTAGGTCGGGTTCGGTAGGATTCGAACCTTGCCCGTAGTAGAGTTCTGTGAATGCCTATTTAGGTTCTATTAAAGAACTTTCTGAAATTAAGATGGTTATTGTTTGCCTTTTTTCGCTAATGTCTAAATTTTCTTTCAAATTTTCGTCGCAGAGAAATTAGAATCAGTCCAAGAATTATAATTCCCATTACCTTAGTTGCATAATCTGGAAAGGATAAGTTTTTGATTTGTGGCTGTATAAATGGGATAAAATCAGTAAAGCTCCTTTCGATTGCACTATTCACATGTGTGTGATTAGCTAATCGATTCAAACCAGTAGTATCGAAAATAGATGGTTGCATTGTTAATGGATTTGATTGTATCAACCAAAATAACATTGCAATAGAAAAGACAATCAATCCAACTAGTGTAGGTCTTCTAAGGCTCTCACCGTATTTAGAAACAATATCCAAGGTTCTAATTCTGATTCTGCAATTAACCTAGTTTTTCTCAAACCTAGCTCACCATTTTATTCATGAAACCCACATAAAAGCACTGATATCGGTATGGGCCGGAAGGGATTTGAACCCTCGAACCCCGCCATGTCAAGGCGGTATCTTAACCAAGCTAGACCACCGGCCCGTTACTCATGACAAGCTTTGATTCGGCACTACAAGACCTTGATGCAATTTAAATAGCCATAAATCAAGGTCATAATATAAACCACACTTATAGCATCAAGATAAAAAATTATTTATCAGTAAACCGTCTGAAAACAGTTAATTTAATTGTACTTACTGTAATCATATTCCACTTTTTCAACTTGTATTGCAAATAAAATAAGCTTGATGTTACCGTAATATTTCTTTTGGCGCCTCGGAATTTCTCACGTATTAAGCCGCTTATGAAAACTAAAATAGTATTAATGTTATCTATCTATTTATTTCCCAAACAAAAGCAGCAGGTGATTCATCCTTGTTACCATTAACATCTACAAATCGCACCATAAAAACATGTTTACCTTGAGATAAATTAGGAAAAATAAATGGGCTGGTACAGATGACAAATTCTGAACTGTCCATACTACATTCAAAGTGATCTACTCCCTTTGCGTTAACAGTTGAAAAGTCAAATCTAATTATACTGGAGGCAGTACTAGTCTCATTATTTATAACATTGCTACTACCGTCAGTAGTAGAGTTTATCACAGTATCTTGAAGACTCGTGATGGGAGATGGAGCACCTGTGATATTGTTTACAATATTACCAGTCTCTCGAGCTGTGTTTACATTCCATGTGAATGACGAAGGAGTTGGATCCTTATTGCCTGAATTATCTACTGTCATGATTTCTACGATATGTCTGCCGTTACTTTGATTATCATACTGCACTGGGCTGGTACAGGTGGAAAATGACGAGCCATCTATTGAGCATTCAAAGTGGTTAATACCAACCTCCTCTCCTTCTTCTACGCTAGTATCATTACCTGAGAAAGTAAAGGTAATGTTAGTAGATACTGTCTCCGAACCGTCCGTTAAATTACGATTATTACCATCGATAGCAGTATTTATAATCGTGTCTGGTGGTACTGTATCTACAGTCCATCTAAATGATGCAGGTGACGGATCTTTATTACCTGAGTTATCTATTGATCTCGCCTCAAGTATATGAGCTCCATCTGCAAGACTGCTAAATTGGACAGGGCTGGTACACGTGGAAAATGACGAGCCGTCTATTGAGCATTCAAAGCTGTTAATAGCTGTGCCTCCATTTTCTATGCCAGCAATTGAAGCGGATAGAACAAAAACTATAGAACTCGATGACGTGATACCATCATTAGCTACTGCCTTTCCAGCTCCATCAATGGCGGAAACTACTGTTGTATTCAGAGCAAGTACAGTCGCTGGTGTTTTGGTACTTTCATTAGTTACAATATTTTCATTAGCTCCGATAGATCTACTAGTTGTAACGTTTTGAGGTATTGTCGGCGGGGGTGTTGTAATGTTTTGAGCTGGTAGTGTTGGAATGTTTTGAGCTGGTAGTGTTGGAATGTTTTGAGCTGGCGGTGTTGTAATGTTTTGAGCTGGCGGTGTTGTAATGTTTTGA